>JAHEAK010000227.1 GCA_024642805.1 Kofleriaceae bacterium
AAGGCCGAGCGCGAGCAGGGTATCACCATCGACGTGGCCTACCGCTTCTTCTCGACCGACCGGCGCAAGTTCATCATCGCCGACTGCCCCGGTCACGAGCAGTACACGCGCAACATGGCCACCGGAGCGTCGACGGCCAATCTGGCGGTCGTGCTCATCGATGCCCGCAAGGGCGTGGTCGAGCAAACCCGTCGTCACAGCTTCATTGCCTCGCTGCTCGATATCGGCCACATCGTGGTCGCGGTCAACAAGATGGACCTCGTCGACTTCTCCGAAGAGGTCTACGAGCGGATTCGCAGCGACTACGAAGCCTTTGCGTCGCGCCTCGACGTGCGCAACATCAACTTCATCCCCATGTCGGCACTGATGGGCGACAACATCGTCGATCGCAGCCCGAACATGCCCTGGTACCAGGGCAGCCCCTTGCTCGAGTTTCTGCAGACCGTGCACATCGCATCGGATCGC
This sequence comes from Kofleriaceae bacterium, assembly GCA_024642805.1. Taxonomy (GTDB): domain Bacteria; phylum Myxococcota_A; class Polyangia; order Haliangiales; family Haliangiaceae; genus NORP324. The sequence goes on from JAHEAK010000227.1 coordinate 466, forward strand.
AACCTCATCGACATGCGCTTTCCCGTGCAGTACGTGCTGCGTCAGGACATGAGTTTCCGTGGTTATTGCGGCACGGTGGCTTCGGGCATCCTGCGCCCCGGTAGCGAGGTCAAGGTCCTGCCATCGGGCAAAGTCACCAAGATCAAGTCGATACACTCCTTCGAAGGCACCATCGAGGAGGCCTTCCCGCCCATGGCCGTGACCATCGCGACCGAAGACGAGGTCGACATCAGCCGCGGCGATATGTTGGTCTCGCCAAACAACCTGCCGCGAGTCACCTCCAACTTCGACGCCGCCGTGGTCTGGATGTCAGAAGAGCCGCTCGATCAGCAGCGCCACTATCGCATCAAGCACGGCTGCACCCAGGCGCAGGCCGAAGTTCTCGAGATCGTCTACCGCTTCGACATCAAGACCATCGCGCGCGAGCAGGCCAGTGAGCTCAAGCTCAACGAGATTGCTCGACTGCGCATCGAAACCAGCCGGCCCCTGGCCTTCGACGCCTACAAGCGCAATCGGTCGACCGGCAACTTCATCCTGATCGATAGCATCACCAACGCCACGGTCGCCGCCGGCATGATCTTGGATCGCGGCAACGACGAAGAAGTCGACGACAAGTTCAAGGTCAGCACGAACATCCGCAAACAAGTTAGTCGGGTGTCAACCGAGGAGCGCATGAGCCGGCTCAAGCAGCGCCCCGCGACCATCTGGCTCACGGGTCTGCCCAAGTCAGGCAAGTCGACCATCGCCTACGGTCTGGAACGGCATCTCTTCGATCAGGGCGTGCAGGTGCATGTGCTCGACGGCGAGAATCTCCGCCATGGCCTGTCGGAGAACCTCGGCTTTAGCGCGCTAGACCGCTCGGAGAACATTCGCAGGGCCGCCAACGTCGCCAAGCTGTGTAACGACATGGGTCTGGTCACCATCGTTGCCCTGGTCTCGCCCTACGGCGCCGATCGCAAGTCGGCGGAGGCCCTGGTCGGCGCAGACAAGTTCTTCGAGGTCCATGTCGATGCCCCCGTCGAGGTCTGCCGCGAGCGCGACAGCGATGGCTTGTACCGATCGGCAGACGCCGGCGAGATCAAGCGCTTCACGGGCGTGAGCGCGCCCTATGAGGCGCCAGCAGAGCCAGCCTTGCGCATCGATTCGAAAGCGACCGCGGTCGATCAGGCCGTGCAGCAAATCGTCGATCTCTTGCGTGCCAAGGGCGTTCTGATCTAGCAGGCTGCTGAAAAAATGGGCGCGAGGGCCGGTGGTCGCACGTCTTGCGTTCGGCCGTGGGGCCTGGGCGTGGCAGGGCTGCAGTGGCCGTGCGCAAAGAGTCCTCGCCGATTGGGGACTGAGACCTTCGCTTGGTCTGTGCGAGTGCCATCGTGGTCGCCGGCTGCGCATTTGCGCTGACCACTGGACCCATGCCAGCCCAGGCTACGCAGATAGAGAGGCGCTCGCGGAGTCTCGCTCGCCGCCTGGCTAGCGCTGCCAGACCCGCGCCAGATCCGACATGCGCGCGTACACGACCGCGCCGCGATCCTGGCTGGCGAGGTTCTCGTCGATGTGGTCGAGGGCGCCGTTGATGCGGGTGAAGAAAGCCTCGCTGAAGTTGGGTGGGTGGTAGCCAATCGACAGGGCGCGCGGCGCATCCAGGGGCTGTCCAGAATAGTTCTCGTCGAAGATTTCGACCATCTCATCGCGGGTGACGTAGTCGACCAGGGCGCCATTGTCGGGGACCTCGAGAACAGCCACCTGCGGCGCGCTCGAGCTCAGCAGCTCGTCGCGATTGGGGTAGTAGGGCTGACTGCGGGCATTGATCGTCGACCACTGCTCGCGATTCCACGGGAAGAGGGTCGCGACGGCGTGCCCTTCCCACTCTTCGAGTTTTTCCCAGTGCACGGCGCTCGAGTCGGCGACAAAGCCAGTGCGCTCAAGGGCGCGCATGGTCTTGGCCTCCAGGGTCCAACCACCGGCGCGGAAAGCAGTGGGGCGACCCAGGCCGTGATCTTCGAAGAGCTCGATGGCGTGGTTCAAGAGCGTGACGAATTCGTCTTCGGAGTAGGCACCCAGGCGCACGGTATAGCCGCTCGGATCGCTGGTCTTGGCAAAGGAGGGCACATCCTTGCAGGCAACCTGCGCGCTCTCGACGAAGGAGCAGTAGGGATGAATGTGCAGACCGATCTCGTCACCGTGCAAGCGAGCCTGATTGAGTACCCAGTCGACCAAGAGCTGTTGGCGGCCAAGGCTCATGTTCGGATCGGTAAAGGTATAGGGACCGACCAGATGGGTGAGCAGCAGCTCCGGGTGGTTGCTGTGCAGGCGCTCCTGACGCTCGAGCATGGCGTCGCCATTGTCAGGATCATCCCAGTCGTTCGAGACCACGACGTAGAGGGGCGCGCTGCGGCGAATCTCTCGCACAGCAAAGGCGATCGGGCGCGCGTTGGCCTGGAAGAGGACCTGGTGGCTACCTGCGGCTAGCTCGCTGAGATCGATCTGGCCGCTTACCTGGTGGTTGCGGGGCTCGAAGCGAGCGGCCCACTGTCTGTCGATCCACACGTCGACGACCTGCACATCGGCAGGTAGGTCCATATCCAGGTCGTAGCTATCGTCGCCGGCGCTCAGTCCATCGGGGATGAGGTGCCAGGTGCGAGCGCGCACCGAGAAGCCGGGCTCATCGGCCTTGCCGGATTCGGCCGTCGGTGCTTCCTCGCTCATGCCTGCATCGCAATGAATGAAGAGCAGGGCGGCGAGCGAGAGAGTTGCCAAGGAGCGCATGACGCGTAGCAATGCAACCCGAGTGCCCGTCGCGCCGACGTCAGATCAGCAGATTGCGCGCGTCCTGGCTCATGCGAGTGCCCACAGGCAGAGGCAGCGGCTGCTAGAGTGACCGCCGCCAGCGAGCGCCGCTAGGGCGATCGGCGTCTTGGTCTCGTCTGCGCAACGCTGGCAAGAGCAGGCCGGCGAGCAGGAGAGTGGCAAACCCGGAAGCTCCCGAGCCGCCTTGATTGCACCCGCAGCCGCCGCTTGCCGCACCATCTGGATCCGGTTGATCGTCAGGATCCTCACCGCCGGGATCGATGGGATCCGCTTCGATGCCAAACTCGCCAAGGATCTCGGCCATCACTTGCGCGCGGGTCTCGGCATCGCGGGTGGTCTCGAAGGGAAAGCCAAAGAGCAGGACCTTGGCCGTCGACCCGCTGTCGCGCCACAAGATGCCAGCGCCCTGGGTGCCGCCCTGATAGCGCAAGACCATCTCCGAGGCATCCAGAGGGCTGAGGATGTCGGGATAGTCAGCGTCATAGCTGCCTGGTCCGAAATCATCGAAGCTGAGAGCACGATCGGCAAAGGGCGCGCCGCTGCCTTCTACTTGATAGGTGTTGGCATCGTCACCCACGTACTCGGCGTGCAATACCTCACGGAAGAAGGCCTGCGTGTCGCTATCACCTTGTTCGACCAGAGCCCAACCCATCTCGGAGCCCGAGAGAAAGAGCATGCCGCCCGCGCCGAGATAGTGCTCGATGGCAACGCGCTCGCTGGCGGAGAGCGGATCATCACCGGCGCTGTCCTCGCCGACGAACCAGTCGATCATTGGATAGCTGCTCAGCTCGATGCCGCGATCGGAAAAGAGGGCCGAGGCGCTCACACCATCAAAACTCACGCCGGCCTCGGCAAGCGCTTGCCCGTGGCGGGCCATGTGCGAGCCATCATTCATTTGCGCCAGGTAGTCGCGCTGCACACTGCCAAGGCCAAAGGCACTCAGATCCTCGGCAATGCTCATGTCTCCATCGAGTCGCTCGAAGCCGCCTACGATCAAGACCGCGGCACCCCTCGAGGACGCTACCCGCGCGCCGACAACTTCACTCGGCAAGGACTCGCCGCCGGCATTGCTGGCGCTCACTCGCAGGTAGATGCTTTCGCCTGGACTGCGCTCTTCGAGAGTCGTGCAGGTGCCGACCACGGCCAGGCCCTCATCAAAGGCGCGACCGTCGGTGGATTGGTAGACGCGGTAGGCAGAAGCCTCTCCCGCACTGCTCGTGCTCTCGGCGGCGCTCCAACAGACTTGCACGGCGCCGCTGCCCTTGTTGATGGCGGAAAGCGCAAGGGGTGGTGCGGGCGGCAGGATCAGAGGAAGGCCCGCTTTGCTCGCGAAGTAACGCGCAACCCCGTTGGCGATGGCACGCGCGGCGATGTGACGAAAACGCGGATCGAGGAGAGCCTCGGCATCGGCGGGGGTATCGTGAAAGGCGACCTCGACCAGGGTCGCGGGCATCTCGGGATTGTGCGCGGGATTGACCTCGCCGAAGAAAGCCGTGTGCTGGCCGCGATCCTGCCATGAGGCATCCCACTGGGAGCGAATATCGGCCATGAGCGTACTGTGGATGGCATCCATCAGCTGCAGCGAACCCGGTACGCCAGTGAACTCGCTGAGCGGGCCGTTGGGACCGGAGGGACCGTAGGCATAGGAATCAGTGCCGCGCGCGGGGTTGGGGGCATTGCTATGCCACGCGACGTACACCGCGTCTTCGCCATCTTCATGCTCCCACGCGGCAAAGCGCGAACGAGCGCCCACGTCGTCGCTGCCATCGGTACCACCTGCGTCCCACACGCTAGCCGGAGCGCCCGCCCATTGCGTGTAGTAGCGGGCAGCGTGTTCGAACATGGGCCGGCCATTGGTTCCACCTTCGCGACTGATGACGGCCAGGCCGCCACCGATGCGCGCCACATCGGCAGAGAGTGTTGCGCCGGGGGTGGCGGAATCGTTGGCAAGGGTCAGGGTGCGGCGCTCAACCGGATCGTCGGCGCGAAAGTGGAAGCGGCCCAAGAGCACCCAGGTGGATCCATGTCGGCGCTGGTCGACGCGAAAGTGCGCCTCGCCGCCACCGTGAGCGACGATGTAGTGAGCGTCATCTGCTCGCGAAGCATCCTGCACCCAGCCGACATAGACGTTGTAATCGCCGCTAACAGGCACCGCGAAGGTCCAGCTGGCATCGGCGCTGCGCTCGGCAGCAGCAGTGAGCACTCGCGATCCGCCCGAGGCAAAGGGATTGCTGGCGTCGACGATCGGCAAGGCAATGTCGCCGAAGCCCTCGTTCAAGGTGGTGGCGTTGCCCGTGATCTGAAAGTCTGCGCTCTCGTCATCGACGATCACGCGCTCGCTGGACATATCCGCTTCGCGAACTGGCACCACATAGGCGCCCATGTTCATCAGGTACTGCAGGAGCAGCTGATCGACGGTCTCCGCCGAGACGAAGTCCTCCACGATGCGATTGGTCGTGCCGCGCTGCGTGCGCCAGGCGCCGGCGCTGTACATCCAACCGTGACCGGCGGAGACATAGATCGTCTTGCCAGAGAGCGCGCCTTCGAGAGCGCCATTGCCAGCGCCAAGGGCAAGCGAGCTCGGCGAGCGCACTCGGCGCACAGGAGCAGGAGCTCGCGCAGCCAGGCCCGGCGTCTCGTGTCGCTTGCGCGGCACCGGCACTAGATCGCGCAAGCTCTCCGGTGGCTGCAAGCCGCAATCTGCATCTTGCGCGTAGGCCTGCTGGATGTTGGGAACGCTGGTGAGTGTGGCGGCGAGGAGTCCGCTGGCGAGGAGGCGGGGGAGGCGGGGGAGGGGGCGAGTAAGCAAGCGACGTGTGCGGTTCAAGGGGCGTCTCGTTTTCCAGAATCGATGGCGGGCTGCTTCAGGCTGCGCGCGAGTGCACCCGCCTGACAACTGCAGCCAATATGCCATCTCCGGCGGCGGCAAACCTCCGCGCAGTGCCAGGAAGCGGCGTTTTGCTGGCTCTCGATGGGGATCAAGAGCACAGGCTGCAAACAGCGTGTTGCACTCTCGCGTCCCGGCTAGCTCTCGAGCACTTGCTTCACGCTTGCCAGAAGCGCTTCTGGTGTGAAGGGCTTGGCCAGCAAGGGAGCATCACCAAGATCCACATCGGAAAAGCCGGTGATGAAGAGCACCTGTAGCTTGGGTATGCGTTCGCGCAGCTTTGCGGCAAGCTCTGGTCCTCGCATGCCGGGCATGACCACATCCGTGACCAGAATGTCGAAGCTCTCGTTGCCGGCAGAGACAATCTCAAGAGCTTCGGCCGGCGAGCTCGCGCGCACGATTTGATAGCCCGCATCGCTCAACACGCGTGTGGCAAGCGCACTGATGACTTTCTCGTCTTCCACGAAGAGCACACGGGCACTGCCTTGCGTCCATGCCTGCGCAGGGACCGTCGCTGGCAGACCAGCGCGCGCGCTCACCCGTGGAAAGCGCACCGCGAAGGTCGTGCCCTTGGGCGAGGTCGAGGCCACGAAGATCGAGCCTCCCGCCTGGCGTACGATGCCATAGCTGGTCGCAAGGCCGAGGCCCGTGCCTTTGCCAATGGGTTTGGTGGTGAAGAAGGGTTCGAAGATGTGCGGCAGGGCTTCTTCCGGTATTCCCGGGCCTGTGTCTGATATTTCAATACAGACGCGATGCTGATTCGCCTGATAATAGGTTTTGAGGGTAAGCTCCCCGTTGCCATTCATCGCCTGTGCCGCATTGAGGATAATGTTCATCATCAGGTGATACAGCTGCTGGGTGTCGGAAGAAACGAGCGGGAGATCCGGCTGAAATTCTTTCCGGAGGCGAATATTTTGAAAAAGCGTTTGATTTTCAAGGAGAAAAAGGGTTCGATTCAGGGCGTCGTTGATATTGTTTGGCTGCATCAGATGACGTGTCTGACGGGTGAACTCGAGTAGTTCCTTGACAGTGTTACGGCATCTTTCGGCATCTCTCAAAATACGGCCCAGATCATCCTTAACGCCCTTTTCCAGTGTATATTCTTCAAGCATCAGCTTGGCAAACAGAGTAATACCGCCCAGGGGGTTGTTGAGCTGATGGGCAACACCGGCGGCAAGTTTTCCCAGGGAGGCCATTTTTTCGGACTGCAGAAGCTGCAGTTGTGTGTTTTCCAGTTCTTTCTGGATTCGAAGACGATCTCTGAGGTCGTGAAAAAACCCGATGGAGGCGATCTCCCGGCCATCTTCATAAATAATGGATGCATAAAGGCTGATGGGGATTTCTTCTCCTGATTTGGAAAGGACATTGGTGTGATAAGTTTTTAACCTCCCCTTACCGCCGTAGTCATTGCTCCGTAGCAGTTTCATCACATGGCGTGCGCCGTCTCCCGGATAAATATCCCGCACATTGAGGGTGCTGATTGCCTTTTGCTTGGTATATCCGAAGACTTCCTCTGCAGAAGAGTTGAACAGGAAAATCTTTCCCTTCATATCGGCTGCGATCACGCAATCCACCGCACTCTGGAGGAGATTTTCCAGTAATGTGTTCGTTCGGTGGAGTTTTTCTTCGAGCAATCCG
>JAHEAK010000883.1 GCA_024642805.1 Kofleriaceae bacterium
ACGCCAGCGATGGGGTCGAAGTGGTTCTTCTCGCGCAGGATGATGCCATCAGGGCCGCGCACGCCCGTGGTCTGCCCAAGACTCAGGCGGTGGACGATGGCGTCGCGATGAATGGTCTCGAGCAAGAGCGCGCCGCCCGGCCGCAGCGCGCGCTCTAGGTTGGCGAGCACGAGCAGGTCGTCTTCTGGCTCGCCATAACCGAGGCTCGAGAAGAGATGGACGGCTGCGTCGAACTCGCCGTCGATCTCGAGCGCCCGCAGGTCGGCTTGCAGGTAGCGTAGCTCTACGTGGGTATCCTCTGCCTCCTCTTGCCTGGCGATGGCCAGTAGCTCCGCACTGTAGTCGACGCCGGTCACCTTCATACCGAGGCGAGCCAGAGGCAGCGTCATGCGACCGTAGCCGCAAGGGGCGTCGAGGACGCGATCACCGGCACGCAGCGCCAGGCGTGCAACCAACTGCTCAGCTTGTGCCCGGCAAAGCGCAGGCGGATGCACATGCGACCAGAGTTGGTGGTAGCTGGCATCGAAGAAGTCTTGCCACCAGGCCATGTCGAAGTCGCGCCGGGGCGCTCGAGGCTAGGTGGCGCTGAGCGCCGAGCGAAGCGGCATGCTCAGGGCATCCGACTCGGTCTCGTCGTTGACGGTGCGAGGTGGAGGCGTGACCATGAGACGCACGGCGATGCCGCCCGAGCGGGAAGTGCGCTCGTCGGGGCGCAGCCAGTGCACGCGACAGACTTGCGCCTCGCAGCTGAGCCCGTTGCCCTCGATGCGAATGCGGGTGAGCAGGGGCAAGGTCTCGTTGGTCTCGATGAAAGCACCGCCGTCGGAGCCATTGATCATGGTGCCGTGATGGGCGGTGCGAGAGTCCAGAGAGTAAAAACGAATGCGCTGCGGTTCCCCAGAACGCTCGTTTGAACGACGTTCTCCCTCCGGTTTTGGTGTGTATGGCAGCACACGGCTTTTCGATCCGAAATTCGTGCCAATTTGGAGGGCCGAATCGCGAGGATGACCTGGCAGGCTAAGTGTTCGAAAACGCATGAAAGGGAGGGGTTGTGGGTGAGAGTGCGGTTTGGTCAGCGTCCGTGGCGAGGGGTGCGCCCACCAGGTCTAGGCTGACGCTGGTTTCTTTTGTCCTCAGATAGCGCTCTCGGCGCGCTGCGTCAAGTGGCGACCGGCCTGGCCAGCATCTTCCTGAGTGCCGGGTCTGCGGAGACCCGTGCGATCCACCGCAGGGACCTGGCCCCGAGCTGCTCGCGCTCGCCATCGACGCTCAGGCAGTGACCCGAATGCTCGAGGATAACCAGCTCGGTGTCTCGGCTCCGGCATCGAGTGATGAGCACCTGGGATGCCGAGACCGGAACGGTTCGATCATGACGACCGTGGAAGACCAGCATGGGTTGGTCGAGCAGGGGCAGTCGATCGCGAACGTTGCGCATCAGGCCGAGCACCTCGTCGGCAAAGCGCAGGGGATTGCGATCGTAGTTCCACAGAAGCCGAACACTGTCAGCGTCCTCCACCGAGAGCTTGATGTCGCTGCTCTTGGCCAGGCTCGGCACCAGGTACTTGGCGATGGGCAAGAGGTGATGCATGCGCTCCTTGAGATAGAGCGCGGGTGCCATCGGTAGCAGACCCGCAATCCCCGCGGCGCTCTGGCCCAGGTGCAGTGCCAAGAGGCCGCCCATGGATAGGCCGCCCACGAACACCGTTTCACAGCGACTCTGCAGACTGTAGAACTCCTCGCGAGCGGCCTGCGCGACTTCTCGCCAGCTGCGCCGATTGAGATCCTCGACGCTGGTGCCGTGGCCAGGCAAGAGCGGCGCCACCACCGTGAGCCCATGCCGACCCAGGTACTCGGCGAGGGGCCGCACTTCGGCGGTCGAACCGGTGTAACCATGTATAAGAAGAATACCAACCTTGCCGCCATCGATATCGATGCGACCAAAGTCCACCTCGGGATTCATCATGGCAGAGCAGGCACCAAGAGAAAGTGCGCGTAGGCCGCCGCGATGGGCTTGGTGGGATCATCCTGCCAAGCCGTGGCGCGCACGTTGGCGACTCGACGACCGTGGCGGGTGATCTCGGCACTGGCATAGGTGGTCTTGGGACGCCCAGAGCGCAGATACTCGACGGTGAGATTGATCGTCTTGGGCATC
>JAHEAK010000228.1 GCA_024642805.1 Kofleriaceae bacterium
CATCATCGAGCCTCGAGCCTCTAGCGGCCTCCGCGCTGGACCCGGGCGACTAGGCGGTGATGAAGGCCCTGATCGTTGACCTCGTCCATGGGCGCACAGTGGCTTTTACCCATTCGGAGCGGCGGCGTCTTGTAGCGGGTAGCGATGTATTGCCAGTTGGGGGGCACCCATTGTTCGTAGAACTGGTAGAGGTAACGTGTTGCGTTTCGCTTGATGTGCGCGCGCTGGCAGCGAGAACTCGCCACCAACTGCGCATCCGGCAGCATCGATTGCGACTCTCTGGCTTTTCTCGGCGCGAGGCGCGTGCGCTTTTCTTCCTTCTCCTCTTTGGGCACGAAGACCTGCTCCATGACCGTACCGCACAGATAGTCCTCTTCCGAGACCTCTTGGGTTTCGACTCGAAGAGCGAGCCAGGGTTGGCGTTGTTCGTCCACTTGCGGACTTCTGGCGTCGACGAGGTAGCTTGTGCACTGCATGAGGCGTGTTGTGTCCCAGATGAAGTGAATCGCGACGCTCTGAATGACCAGGCTCTCGTCACCAGCAACCCGCTCAAAGAGAGTGAGCAGCAAGTCGGTGCCGTTTTGTCCCCTGGCAAAGGGAAGCTCGATGGTGTCGTTGCTGGCCAGCGCGGGCCGCCAGTGAATCTCCGGTCTGGGTTGAGCACTGCAAGCGCAGAGCAGAGTGAGAGTGAGGAGGATGGGGTGGCTATGGGGCGGAGCGTACATGGAAAGTCCAATCCAGATTGCATGACACCGGGACGCCATGGGCATTTCGGCAGGGCGTGAACCGAAAATCGCGGGCGACGGCGAGTGCCTGGCTGTCGAGGTCGGGGCTAAGAGCTTTTATGATGCGAAAGTCGGTAGGTCTGCCGTCAGCGTCGATGCGCATGCGCACGGTGATGTCTCCGGTGCGTTTGTCTTTGACAAAGATGCTGAGGGTAGATTGCGCGCTCAGCAGGCTCGGGCCGGTGAGGGCCTGCAGACTGGAACGCTCGCTCGGGTGCGAGGACGAGGACGTGAACTCGCCTTCTTGCGCTCGCAACTCTCCGCTATGAGCCGCTTGCGCCTCCGGCGAGCTGATTTGCGAGGGCGCTGTCGCGAGCGCTGGGAGCAGGGCTTCCGAGATTTCTGGAGTGCGCTCTGGCGCGACCCCCGGCGCGAGTTGTCGCGAACTCTGTGCGGAGTCGTCGTTTCGGTGCCGCGTCCTGGCCTCACGCTTAGAAATCGCTGGCCCTGTTTGCGGAGGTACGGCCACATGCGCGCGTGGCCGGCGCTCGAGAGCGGGCGCGAACTCTTCCGTTGGCAGGGTGATAGCGCCTGGCGAAGCACTCACGAGGGCGCGCGCGGGCAAGGCCAAGCGATCGATGCGCCACCAGGCCGCGACGAGCAGCGCAAAGAGCAACAAGATGTGCCCGAGGGTGGCCAGGCAAAAGGGCAGGGTGATGTGCCGCGTTGGGAGGGAGGGGAGCAAGCAACGCTATCTTGTGCCGCTTTGCCTCGCCCCTTGAGCGCGGAAAGCGAGCTACCAAGAACATCCCATAACAGGCTGTGGCTCGCGGGCATCACGAGAGCGCTTGCAGTCGGGCCAATGGAATTGCCCGTCGCTCGCCGGCCTGCCGTGTTCAGAGCTTCACGCAGGCGCTCGAAGGCAGGACTCAGAAGATAGAGCTGTCACTCAAGGTCGTCAGTCGAGCGAGAGCGCGAGTGCCAAGGTACGAGTTGCCGCCCTTGGTGAGCCGAGGACTCCAGGTTGCCACGGAGTAGCGATCGGGGCACACGGCGGCGATGCCGCCACCGACTCCACTTTTGCCCGGCAGGCCAACCGAGAAGGCAAATTCGCCGGCTTCGTCGTAGAAGCCGCAGGTCAGCATTAGCGCGTTGATCCGGCGGATGGCGCGCGCATCCAGGCGAAAGCTCGGGGGCAGGGACCGACCTTGATTGGCCAGAAAGGCGAAGGCTCTGGCCAGCTCCGAGCAACTCATGGCGATGGCGCAGATCCGAACGTAGACCCCAATGACTTCTTCAACATCGTTGTGGATGTTGCCGAAGGAGCGCATGAAGTGCGCATGCGCTCGATTGCGATGGGCCGTTTGTAGCTCGGAGGCGGCCACCGCTTCATCAATGGCGATGTCCTGCGCACCGGCCATCGCGCGAACGAAGGCGAGCAGTTCGTCGAGTGGGTTGTCGCACACCGAGAGCAAGATGTCGCTCACGACAATGGCGCCGGCGTTTACCAGTGGATTCCTGGGCCTGCCTGCCTCGACCTCCAAGAGCCCGAGCGAGTTGAAAGGATCTCCCGAGGGCTCGACTCCGACCCGCTTCCAAACTTCGTCTGGCGCATGACGGAGAGCCAGACTTAGCGCGAAGACCTTGGCGACGCTCTGCGCCGAGAAGCGCTTCTCGCTGTCGCCCATGGCGTAGTGTGTGCCATCCACATCGAGCAGGGCGATGCCGAACTGATCGGGATTTATGTCCGCCAGCTCTGGAATGTAGGTGGCCACTGTGCCGAGCGGCGCCTCCTTTTGCATCTCCTCGAAGATGCCTTGCATGATGGGCTGGTAGTTCATGGACTAGCTGCTCGTTGTGTTCTTCGTGTGGTTGCTGCTGGGAGTTTGCTGCGCGTGCCGGCGGCGCCGCAGTGTCGAGGGCACCAGCAAAAAGTCGAGGACAACCGCGATGGGCCAGAGCAGGCCAAGGGAGGCCTTCGAGCCGATGCCCATCACGAAGCCGGCGAGGGATGCCGCGATGAAAACGAGACCTGGCCGTCGGGCCCCCGCTGCCATGTGCGCCGTGCCAAAGGGCAAGAAGAGGCCGACCATGCGAGCTCCGCGCACGGCGCGTCGCAACTCGAGTTCTCGGGTGGAGGACTCGTCGTCATCGTCTTCGTCGTCGTCGTCCTCATCGCGAAAGGGACCACGACCGTCGGCCAGTTCGCCCTCGTCCTCGGCGGCGTGGAACTCCTCGAGCAGGGTCTTGGCTTCCTCGGCTGCCTTCGCTGGGACCATGATGTGAAGATCGATGTAGGCACCAACCATGCCGAGCATCGAGCGATGGTTTTCTCCCTGCACATAGACTTGAATGCCATGGTGCTCAAGGTACGAGCGCAGGATGGACGCCTCTTCATTGCTGCCCGCCGATGCCACGCGCACCATGGTGCCCGCTTCTTGGTCGCTCTTGCTCAAGCGTCCAGTGTAGCTAGGTCGGCAGCCGCTTGCTGGCCATGCAACAAGGGAAAACGCAAGCGCCCCCTTCGGTGGCTCGAGGGTGGCGACCAAGGTGTTGCCACAACCAGCTCCGACAAGGCCCAGCCAGCTTGGCGGCTCCAAGGAGCTGCTCGTGATATCCATGACCCATGAGCAAACAAGTCATCGTCCCCTGCTTGTGGTTTGACGTTCAGGCGCAGGCTGCTTGCGACTTCTACATGGGCGTCTTTGGTAGAGGCCGGGTCTTGGCAAGCGCTCATTATCCCGAGTCCATCGACAACCCAAGTCGGATGCCGCGCGGCAGTGTCCTTAGCGTCGATTTCGAAGTTGCTGGCATGCGTTTCACCGCCATCAATGGCGGTCCACTCTTTGCGATCAATCGGTGCATCTCCTTTTTCGTCTTTGTCGAGAGCGCTCCTGAGGCCAATAAGATCTTTTCGAAGCTAGCGGACGAGGGCACGGTGCTCATGCCCATCGGTGCCTATGCGTGGAGCTCGCGCTACGGCTGGGTTCAGGATCGCTTTGGGGTGTCGTGGCAGGTGATCGTTGGCGCTAGGCCCGCTCATGAAACCATCGTGCCCTGCTTGATGTTCTCTGGACCGCAGCGCGGTCGCGCCGAAGAAGCCATGCGCGACTACATGCAGCTCTTTGGCGAGGGGCAGGTGGACCTGCTAGAGCGCTACCCGGCGGGCGGGGCCACGGAGGGCATGATCGAACACGCCCGCTTCACGCTTGCTGGTCAGTCGATGGTGGTCATGGACAGCCACGAGCCCCATGAGCTCGTCTTCAACGAGGCGCTCTCGCTGATGGTGATGTGCGAGGATCAATCGCAGATTGACCGCTTCTGGTCGGCCATGAGCGAGGAGGGGCAAGCGGGTCCCTGTGGATGGCTCAAGGATCGCTATGGCCTGTCCTGGCAGATCGTTCCGACGAGTATCTCGAGGTGGATGAGCAGCACGGATACGGCAGCGCGCGATCGCGCCTTTGCGGCCATGCTGAAGATGGGCAAGCTCGACATCGCGAGCCTCGAGGCGGCCTTTCTAGCCAAGGTCTGAGGACGGCGCTTGGGTCTGGCTCGAGGCGCCTGTTGGCAGCGGCGCCTTGCCTAGCGACTCTCGAGTGAGGCTTAGTCCGTGTCGGCGTAGTAGGTCATGCTGAGCTCGAGCACAGGCACGGATTCTTGCGAGGGGATTTGGGTGGCACCCAGCAGCATCGACACCTTGTTGGCCGAGTAGCCAAGGCCGGCCCGCCATCCAAAGCGTGTCTCGCCCTCGCTTGGCGACAGAATCACCCGGGGGCTGACCAGGGCGCTGATGGCGTGATTGGGAAATCGGTCCATCGGCCCGAGCTGCCCCGGATTGAAGTCGATTTGCACGACGGGGGACACGGCCAGGTATTCGGGTTTTTCTGAGTCGAACCTGATGCCAAAATCCCCCGAGACTCCGGTGCGCAGCCGCCAGTGTGGACGTAGCCAGCGAAAGGCGCCCAGACCGAGTTGCGACTCGGAGCCGCGAAAACTGATGAGGGTGCCGAGTGTGGCGTCGAGCTGCCACGCCAGGGAGAGCTCGCCTTCGTCGAGCAGAGTCTCCTGACCATCAGCTCCGCGCTTGAGAAAGGGACTGCGGAACCAGCGATCCGACACGCCGAGCGCGAAGTCACCGAGGGCCGAGCTGAGCAGGGCGCCGCCAACAGAGAAGAGCAGGAGAGTGCCCAGCGCACTCTTGCCCGAGTCCTTGAGCCGTCCAACGACGCCCTCGGAGGCCGGGCTCGGGTCGGCAACGGGCGCGCCGATCGACGCAAAGGCCAGGGCAGTGATGCCAGCGCCAGCCGCAAGTTCCGCGGGACTGAGGACCAGTGCCCAGAACTGGCGTTTCTGGCGTCGCTCGTGCTCCTCATCGACGGAGTAGGGAAATCGCTCTTCGCCCGGGCTGCTTTCGGGCTGGAGCTCAGTGACTTGCTCTTCGTGCCCGTCCTGGATCGAGCTCTCCGCTTTCTTTGCACTCCGTTCACGAGCGGAGAAGGTGGAATACACGCAGCCCGTCTGCACGGCGGCGCAGCTGAGACTCGTGATGCCCGCCAAGAGTCGCTGGCGCGCATGCTTGCACTGCGTCATAGGCAGGCGGGTCTTTCGGTCCGACCAACGATGCCATCTTCTGGATCCATGGCCTGCAACGACATACGACCTTGGTAGCACTCGGCTAGACCTCGAGCAATCGGCTGCACATGGCGAAGAGTGGCAAGCTTCGTCCCTGGGTTTTCGGGCTGCTGGAGCTGGTCGATCTTCCCTTCATTTGCGAGCAACAGAAGTCTTATGAGTTTTTGCGCCAGGTGGTGGTTCTGAGGCTGGTTTGACCGATGTTTGGTCTGGCTACTCTGCCGAAGAGCGCTGCAGTAGGTGCTCTGATCGGGGCAGGTGGCGGCCCTAGTGGGTCAGTGCGTCACATCCGCGCCGGGGGTAGGTGTGCAAACAAAAAGTTTCGACAATGAAATTCACTAGGTCGAAGGGGCGATAGTTGCGCACATTGCAGGCCGTATCGGTGTTTCGAGCAGGTTTGCGCAAACGGGCGCTAGGCTAGCGAAGTTGCAAACCCTTCCTCGAGGAATGCACACAAGCGTGTCGCGCGCCGATCGCCATGCGCGTGACGGGGTCACTTGGCACCAATGATGAATTGGCCAGTGGCAACTGGGTTGCTGGCGCTTGGTCCAAGGGGATTTGGATCGCGCTGCAACCCCAATGGGGAGTTACGCATATGTCATTTTCACTGCTTCGAATTGCATTGGTAAGTTCACTTCTTGGTGCCTGCGCTTCTGGCGCGATCACTGGCAACGTGGAGGGCTACGTCGACAACGGCGATGGCGTACCAACCTTCAAAGAGTTTGAGGAAGCGACCTATCTCGAGCCCATGGCGGGCGGCGTCTATATCGTCAACGGCGATACGCCCATCGCCAACGAAAAGCAGCTGCGCGAGTACTACCAGGAGCTCTTCTACTCCTCGCTCATCGTCGATCGCCGTGGCGGCACCGATAGCAAGTGGGATCAGAACCAGCAACACAATCTGAGTTACTGCATCAGCAACAGCTTCGGTCAGTACAAGTCACAAGTCGTGAGCGCGATGGCGCAGGCAACCACCAACGGTTGGGAGACCGCTGCGGATGTCCACTTCATCTACGACTCGTCACAGGACGCCAACTGCACCTCGTCGAACAACAACGTGCTCTTCGACGTCAATCCAACCTCGGGCGCCCCCTACTTGGCGCGAGCTTTCTTCCCAGGCCAGGGACGCTCGTCTCGCAACGTCATCGTCGACACGTCGTCCTTCAACTCCGGCTGGCCACTGTCGGCGGTGCTCAGTCACGAACTTGGCCACAGTCTTGGTTTCCGACACGAGCACACCCGCCCCGAGGCAGGAACCTGCTTTGAAGACAACGCCTGGCGCCCGCTCACTCCTTACGACTCGTCTTCCATCATGCACTACCCACAGTGCAATGGTGCCAGCAACACCTTGTCCTTCTCTCAGCGTGACTTCGATGGTGTCGCCTTGCTCTACGGGGCTCCGAGTGGCACGGGCACCGATCCGGATCCCGTGCAGCCGGGCGTCGGAACTCCCAGTAGCGATCAAACCACTGGCAGCGTGAGCGCTGGCCAAAACGTCAACTACTCGCCGATCCCTGTGTTGGCGGGAACCAGCTTGCAGGTGCAGATGACCGGCAGCGGTGACGCCGACCTCTACGTCCGCTTCGGATCCGCACCAACCAAGACCGCCTACGATTGTCGGCCCTACCTCAATGGCTCTGCGGAGACCTGTACCCTCGATGTACCCGCAGGCGCCTCGCAGGCCCACATCATGGTGAACGGCTACACGGCTGCGAGCTATTCGCTCACTGTCAACTGGACGGCTCCCTAGCTAAGGGCACGAGATGCTCGAGACCGGAACCCACCTTCGCGTTGCGCGGGTGGGTTCTTGCTTTTGAGCGGAGGCGCAGGCGAGCGCACCTGGGATTGAGTACTCGTCAAGCCACCTGCGGGCTGCACACAGCACTGTGCACTGCTGGCGTGGCGGCTTCATGTTAATGACAGGTCAATGCCTTGGCTGCTCGTGCCCTTGGTGTCGGTCTTGCTTAGGTGCCCTTCGCTGCATGTTGCGGCGCTAGCTTGGAGCGGTGTTCACGTTCCGGGCAAGTAGGAGGACACGTGAAGCAGTTCCACTTTCCTATCACCCGCGCGCTGGGCCTGGTACCGAGCCCGCTACCGCATCTGACATCAGGTCTGTCCTTGGGTCTGGCCTTGGGTCTGGCCTTGAGCGCATCGCTCATGCTTTTTACGTCGACGGCCTCGGCCTCGAGCGATGAGAGTCTGCTCCCTACGCAGGTGGCAAGCGCGAGCCTTCGCGCACGCAGCTGGACGCATCAGGGTGACTTCGTGGTCGCGCCCGAGCAGAGTGCTGAAGATGGCTTCGGCACGCGCGTCGCGGCTCTCGTCCAGACCGGTCCCGAGGGCAAGGCTCTGGCGCTAGAAGCCAAAGGCATTCGGCCCGGGGCTCAGAGCGATTGGCTGCCCATGGAGGAGACTTTCGTGGGCCAGGGA
>JAHEAK010000884.1 GCA_024642805.1 Kofleriaceae bacterium
TGCACACATGTTGGTAGGTCTCATCGACCTGGCGCGCCAAGATTTCGAGACAGCTGTCGAGCAGGCCAGTGACGATGAGCTGACGGCACGCGCGCGCCTGGGCCTCGCCGGCGCCTTGCTGGAAGGACAACTCTTTTCGCACGCACAAACGCAGCTAGAAAGCGCACTGCAAACAGCGAGAACCCTGAACTCCCCGGTGCTGGCCGGGCGCGCACTCAATAGCCTTGGCGTGCTTGCCCGCAGGGCGCGCGGCGATTTGCAGGCGGCGGAAGCGCACTACGCCGAGGCCGCTCAGCTCTTGCGAGGGGCCGGCGACAGGCGCTGGCTTGCCATGGTCCTCAACAACCTCGCCACGGTGCATATGGTCAGCTTGCGCGGGGACCCCATTCGAGAACTTCAGCAAGTCGTTGAGTTGGCAGCGGCTCTGTGCAATCGGCGTCTCGAGGGGCGCGTGCGGGTAAACCTCGGCGCTGCCCTTCACGATCGCGGCCGCCTTACCGAGGCGAGCGAGTCGCTGCGCGAGGCGATTTCGCTGGCCGAGCGGGTTGGCGATCCGAGAATCGAAGGAGTGGCGCGCGGCAGCCTGGCCGCCATCCGGCACGAACTCGGCGGACTGGAGGAGGCGCGCCAAGGCTATGCACAAGCCGTCGCTCTCCTCTTTGCTGCAGAGGACCACAAGAACGCCGTGGTGTTCACTGCGCTTTGCAGCGGCGCGGAGGCCACCCTTGGCCTCGTGGCCGACGCCAGACGTTCCTTGCAGCGATGCGCGGATTGGCTCACGATGTTTGGCGACCCGGTATTGGCAAGCCTCGTCGAGCTGCAGTCTGCACACTGCGCGCTATGCGAGAGACGCCTCCGTGGCCTCGATGATCACGACGAAGTCCAAGGGGTTCGCGATCTCATCGCGCGCCTTTCCAACGCCGACGAGGATCAGACCGTCATGGTCCATGACAGTGAAGACTTGCGCCTGGCCATTCGCCTGGTCTTGCCCTCGTTGCATGGTGTCGCGCCAAGCACAGCGCGGGAAGCGGCCGAGCACGCGGAACTGACCATCGCCTCGGATGGCCAGTGGCTGCAAGTCGCCGGTGTGCCACGCCAGGATCTGTCACGCCGAGGCCCTGCGCGCCGTATCCTCGTGCAACTGGCCGAACAGCGAATCCATGCCCCGGGCCGACCGCTTACTGGCGAGCAGTTAGTTGCCTGCGGCTGGCCATCGGAACAAATCGTAGCCAGCGCCCGTGCTGCCCGTCTGGCGACCACCTTGCTGCTACTTCGCCGACTTGGCTTGCGAGGCAGGCTCTTGACGCGCGACGACGGCTACCTGCTGGATCCGAAGGCCAGCGTCGCCATCGTCTGAGGCCTGATGCCTGTGCCTGCCTGATGCCTGTGCCTGCCTGATGCTTGTGCCTGCCTGATGCCTGTCAAAGTCTCATCAGCTCTCATTCGACTCCAGATCGCGCCGATGCCATTACCTGGTGGATGCTCAAATCACCCTTCCGGCACGCCAAGCTCGGCCCAGAAGAACTCGGCCCCGTTAAGGCCGGCTCCGCAGGCCTCGCTTCTCCCGCAGCGATCACCAGAGCCCAAGAGGTCAATGACATGCTGGCGCGGCGGGTCGAGGTCGGACCGGCCATCAGCGTGCGCGACTTTGAGCAGAGCCTGGAGCTTCGCGAAAGCAGCTACCGAGACAGCATGCAGCACCTGCTCCATCAAATCCCCGGGGCTCACCCTGCCCTGGATCGCTTTGACAGCGTGTCGTATCACTTCTGTGCCAGAGCGCGCGCCCGAGTGGTGGCCTGTGGACGTCTGTCCCGCTCGTCCCCCGAAGGGCGTTGGGAGATTCCTGAACTGGCGGAGCTAATCGCGTCCTTTCCCGACAGTCAGCGACGTTTGCTCATCTTGAATCGCGGCGTGGTCAGCGCCGACCTGCGCAACTCAGGACTGCTCTCCATCATGCTTCATGCCGGCTCGCGCTGGGCGCTAGAGCACACCGAGCACACGAGCGGCCTTGCTATCGTCTCGCCCGAGGCTTCGAGCTTCTATCGACGACTCGGTATCGACTCGGTAGGAGAGATAGCCCTGCCAAGTCGACAAGGCCGTCGATACGCTGTCATCCACGCGCCGCTTGCGCACATCGCCGAGCGCC
>JAHEAK010000885.1:0-1696 GCA_024642805.1 Kofleriaceae bacterium
CCGCGAGGCCAGCCATGCCCCTGCTTTCCTGCGCTTTTTGCATGGTCGCGGCTGGCCTCGCGGGCGCCCATGCCGAGCCCCTTGCCACGGCGGGCACCGATGCGGGCAACGCGAGCGAGGCCGCGGCAAAAGGGCCCCCAGCCCGATCGCTACACCTGGTCGCTGCGCTTGGTGGCTATGCCTCACTGGGCGGGCCGGCCGGCTACGGGCCGATGCTAGCGGTGGATCTCTTGCCAGGCGGCGCGGTCGGGCGCTATGGCCTGCGCGGCGAGTGGCGAGGCTATCGGGGCGAGAGCGCTGGCTCGGGCGTCGTGGCCCTCTTGTACGAGGCTGGTGCCTCTCGCCCGCAGCTCGCGCTCAATCTCATGGCCGAGCTCGGTTTAAGCGACGACGGCAAGCTCATCATGGGTGCCGGCGTCGAGACCTGCTTGTGGATGCTCGGGCCGCTCGGCATCAGTACCGTCGGTGACGTGCGCGTCATCGCCGATGGCTTGGATTCGAGGCCGGCGCTGAGCCTGGCCCTTGCCATTCACCTCGGTCGCTGAGCCTGCGCTCTCTGCGCTAGCGCTCGCAGAGATTCTGGGCCTGCATGAAGGACACGCTCGAGATAGGCGGCGTGCTGCGTCGCTCGAAGCGAGGTGCGCAGGTCACGCGCAACTGCTCGCCAGAGGTGGCCTTTGCAACCACCGCACCGACTTGTGAGGCCAGGGCGATGCGCTGCGAGTCTTGCGACCAGGCGATGTAGCGAATGCCCTGTGCCACGCTCATGCTCCACATCGAGTTTCCCGTCTTGCTGTTGAAGACTTCGAGCACGGCACCATCGGAGGACACCAGGGCCAGCTTCTTGCCGTCGGGAGACACGCTGGTTTGCAGCGGGGTCCACGGCAGCTCCAGGCTTTGCAGCTCTTGCTCTTGCTCGTCTCGAATCTTCATGATGGCCGCCAGGCCGCGCGGCTCGACGTAGAGGCGCCGACCCGCGGCATCGATGGCAAGCGGCGAACCCGTCATCGGAGGCAGTTGCTCATTGAGTTGCCCGGCACTGAGACCAGCGCGCAATTCATCGAGGGTGTAGGCGTGATAGCGCGAGTTGCCGTCGATGCTCCACAAGGCGTTGCCGCCATCCAGGAAGCCTCCTCGGTAGCCGCGATCCTGAACGACGTAGGGGCCTTTGAGCACGCCCTCGTCGTACTCGACGAGCCAGGAGCCGCTGTTTTGCAACACGCCGCGGACAAGCTTGCGCGACTGATCGATCTCGAACTCGCGCGAGCCGCCGCCGGTGTCGAGAGAGGCAAGCTCCTCGCCCTTCTGCCAATCGATGAGATGCAGGCCACCGGAGTAGTCGATGGCGATCAGGTGATTGCTGTCGATGAAGGCCGAGCGCGCGAAGGCTTCGGTCGCCGGTGGGCTGATGCGCACGGAGTCTTGCGCATCCTCGACGTTCTCGACGTAGATCATCTGCGTGGTCGTCCAGGCCACGTGCGAGCCATCGGGCGAGATCGAAGCGTGTTGGGCATCGAAGGTGCCGTAGCCAAGGTAGTAGGTGCTGTCGGGATGACTGTCCTGCACGAAGAGCCAGGTGCCGTCAGCGGCCAAGTGCCTGCCGTGGGCAAAGTCGTGGGCGCTGCGTTGCGTGTCCTGCGCGACCGCCGAGCTGAGAGCCGAGCTCGTGATCTCCTTGCCGAGCTTCACACGCCAG
>JAHEAK010000885.1:1706-2145 GCA_024642805.1 Kofleriaceae bacterium
GAGGATGAGCGTGTCGTTGCTGATGAAGCCGAGACCGACCTGCATGATCTCGTGGGCCAGAAGGCCGAGCTCAACGGGCTCTGAGGTCTCGGTGGCGCGGTCCCAGACGATGAGAGTCGGAGCGCCCGCGGGCGCCACGCTTCCGATGGGACCGGTGGGCATAACAGGCGCCTGCGAGCTTGGTCGGCTCTCCGCGGGCTTCTCCTCGCTCGGAGCAGCCTTGGCCTCGCTTGCCGGCGCGGGAATGCCGAGGAAGGCCAGCTTGGTGCCATTGGGGTTCATCGAGAAGCGCTTGTCATCGAGGGCCATGACGCCATCGATCTCGATTTCCTCATCGCTGAGGGTCATCGTATCGCCGCTGCGATCGAGGATGACCGAGCGCAAGGTGACAGAGAGGCCAAGTGGCGAGCGATCGCTGGTGAGGGTGACCACCTCGCTA
>JAHEAK010000886.1 GCA_024642805.1 Kofleriaceae bacterium
GCCGAGCTGCGCCCGAGGCGCCTGGTCATCCTCGATGGCAGCTGGTCGCAGGCCCGGCGCATGGCCCAGCGGGTCCCCGAGCTGCGCGGCATGCCCCACCTCTCGCTGCCGCCGCCGGTCCTTGCGCTGCCGCGACTGCGCAAGGGCCAAAAGCCCGAGCAGATGTCGACCGCAGAGGCTGTCATCCACGCGCTGCGCTTTCTGGACCATGGCGCTGCCGCCGATCACCTGGAGCGCAGCCTGCGGGAGCTGGTGCGCCGCTTCAAGCTCAATGGCCACTACGGGGCCAACGCCCATCACAAGAACTAGCCTGGCAAGTGCTCGCGGGCCGATGGCCGGAGAGCCTCAAAAGCCCGGCGCTCGACCTGCGCGGCACGTCCCGCAAAGCGGCTTTTTGCTGGCACCCGGCGCAGGTCCATGTGCTAAAGATCGCCGCCATGAGCAAGGTACTTATCATTGGCGCAGGCGGGGTCGGCGGCGTCGTCACCCACAAATGCGCGCAGGTTCCCAAGGTCTTCTCTGAGATCGTGCTGGCCAGTCGCACCCTGAGCAAGTGCCAGGCGATTGCCGCCCAGGTCAAGGAGCTGCAAGGTCGCGAGATCGAGGTCGACCAAGTCGATGCCGACAACGTCGCCGAGACCGTGGCGCTTCTGCGCAAGCACAAGCCCGACCTCTTGCTCAACGTCGCGCTGCCCTACCAGGACCTGAGCCTGATGGACGCCTGTCTCGAGGCGGGCGTGCCCTACCTCGACACCGCCAACTACGAGCCGCCCGATGAGGCCAAGTTCGAGTACAAGTGGCAGTGGGCCTATCAGGAGCGCTTCCAAAAAGCCGGCCTCATGGCTCTGCTCGGTAGCGGCTTCGATCCGGGCGTCACCAACGTCTTCTGCGCCCTGGCGCAAAAAGACCTCTTCGACACCATCAAGACCATCGACATCCTCGACTGCAACGCGGGCAGCCACGGTCATCCCTTCGCCACCAACTTCAATCCCGAGATCAACATTCGCGAGATCACCCAGCGCGGCCGCTTCTGGGAAAAGGGCGAGTGGAAAGAGACCGATCCGCTCAGCGAGACCATGGACTTCGACTTCCCCGAGGTCGGCGTCTACAAGGGCTACCTCATGTACCACGAGGAGATGGAGAGCCTGTGTAAGAACATCAAGGGCCTCGAGCGCATCCGCTTCTGGATGACCTTCTCCGAAGCGTACCTGACGCACCTGCGCGTGCTGGAGAGCGTGGGCATGACCAGCATCAAGCCGGTTATGCACGATGGTCGCGAGATTGTGCCGCTCAAGTTCCTCAAGTCGGTGCTCCCTGATCCGAGCTCTCTCGGTCAGCGCTACGAGGGCAAGACCTGCATCGGCTGTTTGGTCGAGGGTACCAAGGACGGCAAGCCGCGCAAGAGCTTCATCTACAACGTCTGCGATCACGCCGCCTGCTACGACGAAGTGCGCTCGCAAGCCATCAGCTACACCACGGGCGTGCCCGCCATGATCGGCGCCATGATGATGCTGACCGGAGCCTGGAAAGGCGCTGGCGTCTTCAACATGGAACAGCTCGATCCCACTCCTTTCCTCGACGCCCTCGGCAATCACGGTCTCCCTTGGAAAGTATTGGACTACTAAGCCAGGGCCTCCTGCAGCTGGATCCCGCGCGGATCCAGACGCCCTGCTTCATCATCGACAAGGGTGCCCTGCGCGCCAATCTCGCGCTCCTCAAAGACGTGCAGGAGCGCGCGGGCTGTAAGATCTTGCTGGCCCTCAAAGGCTTTGCCGCGTGGAGTCTGGCGCCGGAGGTGCGGGCAGCCCTGCCTGGCATCGCCGCCTCCGGACCGCACGAAGCGCGCCTGGGTCGAGAAGAGTTCGGCGGCGAGGTGCACACCTACTCGCCCGCCTTCTCGCCGCGCCACTTCGATGATGTGCTGGCCTGTTCCGATCACATCATCTTCAACTCCTTTGCCCAGTACCAGCACTACAAGCCCCTGGTCGAGGCCAGCGCTCGCAAGATCGAGTGCGGCATCCGCATCAACCCCGAGCACTCGGAAGTCTCGACCGCGATCTACGATCCATGCGGTCCCGGATCGCGCCTGGGCGTGACCCGCAGCGAGTTTCGCCCTGACTTGCTCGAGGGCATCAGCGGCCTG
>JAHEAK010000229.1 GCA_024642805.1 Kofleriaceae bacterium
ACATCTACCTCAACCGAATCGGCCAGCCAGAGAAAGCTACCGAGTACTTTGCGGCGGTGTTGGCGCTCGACCCCGAGCATGTTGGGGCCGGCGAACCTTTGGCAGAGCTGTACTTCCAGGCCAAAAACTGGGTGCCCCTTGCGCCAGTGCTCGACATGTTGGTGCGCAAAGCACCTCAGCGAGACCTGGACTCCGAGCAACTCATGCAGCTGTACTACCGAACGGCTCGCTGTTCGGATGAGCTCAACAACTACGAGCGAGCTCTCGAGTTCTACAAGGCCGCCTACGATCTGGATTCGACCTACCTGCCAGTACTCGCCGGGCGCGGTGACCTCTTGTTCAAGATGGAAGATTGGGATGGCGCCGGTAAGATTTACCAGACCATTCTCGTCCAGCATCGCGACTCGCAAGATGAGGCGCAGGTCGTTCGAACCTATTACCGCCTCGGTATGGTTCGCCAGAACCTGCGTGAGCGCCGCAAGGCCCTCAACATGTTCGAGAAGGCGCTGGAAATCGATCCGAACCATCGCGACACCCTGTTGGCCGTTATTGCCATTCAGGAAGCGCAGGGCGACTTCGAAGAAGTCATTCATGCCAAGCGCGGCCTGGTTGCGACCGGCACACCTGAAGAGCAAGTTCAGCTGCTCACCAGCGTGGCGGAGATCTATCAACAGAAGCTCAACAATCCACAGAAGGCCATTTCGGCCGTCCTGGAGGCTCTCGATATCCTGCACGAGGATCGCACCCTCTTGCAGCGCCTTCTGGATCTCTACACGGAGACCGAGCAGTGGAAGAACGCGGTGGAAACCATCCAGCGCTTCATCGACCAGGAGACGGGCGTCCGCAAGGGCTCGTACTACCAGGCTGCAGGAACTATCTGTCGCGACAAGCTCAAGGCTCTCGACGAAGCCATCGAGTTCTACGACCTTGCTCTCGATTGCTTCTTCGATGAGAGTGCAGCGCCACTCTCCGATAAGTTCCTGCCGCGTGCTCTGAAGGCCTTTGCGGATATCGACCGGATCCTCACTACCAAAAGGGACTGGAAGAATCAGGAGCGTGCCTACCGGCGCATGATCAAGCGCCTGCAGCCCGGCAATAAGATCCTCATCGACCTGTGGAACGCACTGGGTGAGATCTATCGGTCTCGTCTCAAGGCCTACGAGTCAGCAATCGCGGCCTACGAGATTGCCCAGCAGCTCGATCCAACGAACAACAATCGGCGCGAGATTCTCGCCGAGCTGTATGTGTTGGCCGGGCCCGATCAGGCAGACAAGGCCGTCGAGCAGCACATGCTCATGCTCAAAGAGGAGCCTTTCAAATACGACAGCTACAAGGCTCTGCGTCGCATCTACATGGATACCCACCAGTACGACAAGACCTGGTGTATCTGCAACACGCTCAACTTCCTCAAGAAGGCAGATGACGATGAGATGCAGTTCTACGAGCAGTACAAGCCACGTGGCTTCGTAAAAGCCAAGTCGCGCATGACCGAGGAGATTTGGCGCAAGCTGCATCACCCCAACGAGAGCCGCTACGTGAGCGCCATCTTTGCCTCGATCTGGCAAGGCGCTGCGATGATTCGGGCCCAGCCGCACAAGGCCTTCGGCCTCAAGCGCAAGGATCGCCGCATCATCGAGACAGATCAGCTGCAGTTCTCGAAGGTCTTCTACTACACAGGTCAGGTACTCAACGTGCCACTTCCCGATGTCTATCTCCAGCCAGAGAAGCAGGGCGAAGTGGCCGTGGCCAACGCGCACGAGAAGGGCCAATTGGTGCCATCGTTCGTGATCTACGCCAACCTCTTGCAAGGACGTCCTGAGAAGGAAATCGCCTTTGCGTCGGCTCGATGGCTGACCTTCATGCGGCCCGATCACTACCTGAAGTTGGCCCTGCCAACCAACACGGAACTGAAGACGGCCTTCCTGTCGGCGATTGTCTTGGCGAAGCCAGACTTTCCGGTACCCAATGACATGCGGGCAGTGGTCGCTCAGTACCTGCCTGAGATGCAGAAGCGCATCCAGCCACAGTGGCTGGAACAGCTGGGATTGGTCGTCAACAGCTTCATGCAAAACGCGCCGGAGATCGATCTTGGCAAGTGGGGCAATGCAGTCGACGCAACCGCTCATCGAGCTGGTTTCGTTATCTGCGGAGACCTGGAAGTTGCCGCCAAGATGGTGTCGATGGAGCCAGTCATGGTTGGCGGTCCGCAGGTCAAAGACAAAATCAAAGAGCTGGTTCTCTACTCCATCTCCGAAGATTACTTCGCGGTGCGAGCACACCTGGGAACGACAATCGGATAGGCACCTCTTGGGGGCCGGCCTAGGCAGGGACACCAGGACGGTGTCGCCTAGGTGCTGGAAGAGGAGGGGCGGTGGCGCGATGCCACGGCCCCTTTTTCTTGCACCCGGCACCTGATGGGCGTGTGGCTCCTAGCAAAGGTTGCTGACCAGGAGGCTGGCCCCATCAGCGAATGCCCCACCTGCGAACGGCCCCACCAGCGAACGGCCGCCATCGGCGGGCTGCTCTCGGTGAGAGGCTTGGATGGCGCGAGGGGAGGACGCAGGGCGCGAACTTCAGTGCTCCGCAGGCATCGCTCGGCCGTGGCTCAGACGTTGGTGGCGCCGCCCATCCACTCTTGATCGCGGTGCCCGAGGACGCGGTACACGCGCATCTCATCGGCCTTGCCTTTGACGCGCACCGGGGGCAGGGGCTCTGCTTCGATGCGGTCGGCGATTCGGGAGTAGGTGAGCTCGGAAATGATGATTTCGCCAGGCTTGGCCAGGCTGACCAGTCGTGAGGCGACGTTCATGGCGTCGCCGATGGCCGTGTACTGCAGGGCGCGGGTTGAGCCAATCGAACCGGTAATCACGGATCCGGTGTTGACGCCGATGCCGATGGTAATGGGAGGCTGATTCTCGGCTCGGCGAGTTCGATTGAATTCGTCGAGACCGCGAAGCATGTCGATGGCGCAGGCGACGGCTTTGTATTCGTGATTTTCCATCACGATGGGCGCACCGAAGAGTCCGATGATTTCGTCGCCGACGAACTTGTCGAGCGTACCTTGATGGCGGAAGAGCACTTCCACCATGACCTCGAAGTACTCATTGAGCGTGTTCACGACCTCTTCGGGAGGCGCGCCATCCGACATGGCGGTGAAGCCACGAATGTCAGAATAGAGCATCGTGATCTCGCTGAGACGGCCACCCTTTTCGATCGTGAGCTCTCCGGCGAGCACTTGATCGACGACCGAAGGCGGAATCAGTCGAGAAATTTGGGCACGGGTCTGTGCTTCTTTTTCGATGCGCTGAGCGAGTCGAGCATTCTGGATGGCGACGGCTGCCTGTGAGGCCATGCCGATACAGATTTGCAAATCCTTCTCGGTGAAGGCGTTGCTGGCGATCTGAGAATCCAGGTGCATGAGTCCGAGAATCTCGTCGGAGTGCAGCAATGGCACCGTCATCGTCGAGCGAATGCCCTGCATGATGATCGAATGGGCGCCTGAGAAGCGATCATCTAAAGTGGCGTCTGAGGACAGTACGGCGGCCCTGCGCTGAATGACCTCTGCGGTGACAGTCTTGGAGAGAACGATGTTGTCCTCTTCGCTCTTGCCCTCGCGCGTCTTGACGTAGCTAGGAACCAGCTCGTTGCTGGAGTCCATCAAGAGCAAGACGCCCCGGTCGGCGCCAACCAGCTCAAACGCCTTGTCGAGAATCTTTGGAAGCAGCTTGTCTAGATCGAGCTCCGCACCAACTGCTTTGGCGAGCTCGTGGCCGATGCGAAGGCGCTCGTAGTCGCGGCGAAGAGTCTTTTCATC
Source organism: Kofleriaceae bacterium (assembly GCA_024642805.1). Lineage (GTDB taxonomy): Bacteria > Myxococcota_A > Polyangia > Haliangiales > Haliangiaceae > NORP324. The sequence continues at coordinate 3,815 of JAHEAK010000229.1, forward strand.
GACGATGTCGCGCTCCGACAAGAAGCTGCCATCACCGGCCGTGATGCTCTGACGAATGTGGCTCTCGGTGAGGCCTGGCGCGATCGTGACTCGATTGAGCGCGTTTTCCTCGGTGCTCGATTGCGCGAAAACGATGCGCGTCGAGCCCATGGAAATCTCGTCACCATCCTTGAGATCCATGTCACCAACGCGCTCGCCACGACAAAAGGTGCCGTTGAGCGACTGCAAGTCGCGCAGGATGTAGCCGCCATCGGGCCTACGCTCGATGTGCGCATGCTCTTTCGAGATGATGCGATCGAGTATCTGGATCGTATTGTCCGGATGCCGACCGATCGAATTGAATGCAGCGAGTTCAAACTCCTGCCGCTCGTCGTTGCAGTAGACGATGAGCTTTGCCATACCCTCAAGTACTCCTAACGTCGCGTAAACTCGAATGATATAGGCAGGCTGGCCGAGGGTAAAGGCGATTGTCGCTCAGGATCTAATCGCGGTCCGCAGGCGCATTTGCGAGGCTGGCGTCTTGACTTGCGGTGGGCATCGTATAGAACTGGCCCTGCTGCGAAAGTGGCGGAATTGGTAGACGCGCTGGCTTCAGGTGCCAGTGGGCGAACGCTTGTGGGGGTTCGAGTCCCCCCTTTCGCACTCTTGGCCAGCGAGATCGTCTCGCTGGCCTTTTTGTTTTCGGTCTGACTGGGACAGGGCCAATTAGAGCACTCCCGCCTGCCACAAAAGCTTGTGGAACAGCGCGTCATTCGGTACAAGGCGCGCCACTGTAGGCAAAGCCCGCACCCCCGAGACCAACGCCATGTACAAGACCAAGCCCACCCTGACCACCTCCGGTATGTCATCCAGCCACTTCGCTTCGAAGGCCGCGGACATTCAGGCCGCGACGGCCCGCGTGATGCTGGCCCGCATGAAGACCTCCGCCGCTAAGGCGAGCACGCAATCGTCGCGGAACTAATCGCGCCGGCCTCGAGCTCGACGGTGGCTGGGGCGACGCACGCGGGCAGGCCAGTGGCTGTCACTGTGGATGAGCCTGCGTCTGCGTTGAGGAAGAGCACGCGACCATCGCTGGCGGTGACCTGTCCCGCGACCAGCTCACCTGGCGATGCACCAGGAGTGAACGAGCCCTCGCTCGCGGCCGCAAGCGCGATGCTCGCTTCGGCGGCATACTCGCCCGTTGCGCGGTCGCGGACCATGGCCACAAAGGTCGTTTGGCCGAGCTGGCGAGTGGAACCCGCGCCCGTGTACAGGTCGTCGGCGTCGGCAGGTTTGAGTAGGCGAAATAGGTCTACACCGGCCGTATCCTGCATCTCCGCGACGAGTTCGCCAGTGGTGCTGTGCACGCGATCTATGTAGTCAGCATGGCTGAATCGAATCGTGAGCGGACCAGTACTTGGCACGCACAAGACCACGCGACCGTTGGGCGCGGAGCTGCGTTGAGTGGTGCCATCGCTAACCTGGATGCCAGCCAAATTTCCGCCGTCCATCCAGTCGACGACGCCGACTTGAAAGGTGGCCATGCCCGGGCAGGCATTGAAGGCATCGGGCTCCGATGCATCGGGCTCCGAGGCGTCGGCTGATCGGGCATCTGGCTGAGCATCGGGGCTCACGCTCGGATCGCTGCCACAGGCGCAAAGTGCGACGAGGAGGGGCAGGAGCGAAAGACGGTGCATGGCTCGATCATAAACAAGGGCCGAATGGGCGAGCGTGATGAAGAGCAATCAAGAGCGCAGCGAATGTGTTTAAGACTGGCCGTCCCCGCTTTACAGGGAGTCTAGGTCTCGGTAGTGTCTCCGCGCTTAACAGGCATGCCCGGGTAGCTCAGTCGGTAGAGCAGTGGACTGAAAATCCACGTGTCGGCAGTTCGATTCTGTCCCCGGGCACTGAGAAGACCCGAGAATCCATACGGTTCTCGGGTTTCTTTGTTTCAGCCCCGCATGGCCGCGGCCCGCGTGGCTGCTTCTTGCGCAGTCAAATCAACATCTGGTAGCTGCTGAGCTGAGGCTTGGAAAAGGGCAATTCCGATAGCGAGTGGTGGGGGCCGGCGCTGGTTCCCTTTGGGCAATGTGGTCGATGGCAAGTCGGGCCGCTCCACCTGTGCATTCGCCGCTTAGACGGAGAATGGCGTTTGTCCAAACGCTCGACGGGTGAGCTGCACAGCACAGCGGTGCATCGCGAGGTGCCGAGTGTCTACGAGCCCGATCAAGCCGAAGGCGCCGTGAGTCGTTTTGGCGTTAGTGGCGCGAGCGAGCGCATCGAGTTGGTGCCGGCTCTGGCGGACAGGCATGTGGTGTCCACCCCGAAGTTGCCTTTCTACATTCCCGCCAACGAGTCGGTGACGATATTCGTTGGCCATCCGCTCTGGCTCCAGCTTCTCGCTGGGGATGACAGACTTCTTCTTAGTGACTTTGCCATCCAGCAGCCGCACGACACCTGGTTTGGGCCCGACACCCAGACGGGCAAGCTGTGTTACGCGAGTCGCAGCTTTTGCCAGCTCAGCCTTGGCGAAGTCGATGACCGGCCGCTGCGGGCGACAACGGCGGTCTTGATCAAGAACCGAGCCTCCAGCGAGCTGTACCTCGAACGCATCAAGTTGCCCGTGCCTTATCTTTCGCTTTTCGCCGATCCTGCATCAGGCGGGCTATGGACCGAGGACGTCGTGCTCGAGCGCCTCGACGACGAGGACTTGGCGCCCTTACAAGTGCGCAGTGGTCCTCCAGCATTGCTGCCGCGCGCACGCAAGACGGCCGAGCCGCGCAACGCCAGCCAGGCCAATGTCATGGTACGTGCCTTTGGTTCCCTCTTTTCGTCGCGAGCCCAGTTCGAATGAGTGAGATGGTCGCCAGGCTCGAGGGCTTCTGGGCGATGCCCATGGCACAGTCGCTTGCCAGTGCCGCGGTCGTGGTCGTTCTGGGCTTTGTGCTGGCCAAACTCGTCAACAGGCGCCTGCGCGTCGGTGGCCTCAAGAGCCAGACGCGTCTGTTGGTGCGACGTTTCCTAACCACAGTCATTCTCGCCATCACGGGGGTGTGGGCGCTCTCGCTCGCCGGCGTCGACATGGCCGTGCTGCTCGGTACCGCGGGTTTCGTAACCGTGGCGGTAGGTTTTGCTGCCCAAACCTCCGTGTCCAATCTCATCAGCGGCGTCTTCCTGATGACCGAGCAGCCATTCAAGATCGGCGACGCCATCGAGGTGGACGGCACCCGCGGCGAAGTCATCGTCATCGACCTCATGTCAGTGAAGCTTCGAACCTTTGACAACCTCTTGGTGCGCATCCCCAACGAGATGATGCTCAAGGCCAAGCTGACCAACATCACCCACTTCGAAATTCGACGTTACGACCTCAGCGTCGGCGTGGCCTACAAGGAGGATCTCGCGCGCGTTCGAGAGATCATGCTCGAGGTCGCGGACAACAATCCGCTGTGCCTGCAAGAGCCTGCACCCCTCATCTTGTTCCTCGGTTTTGGCGACTCCGCCGTCAACTACCAGTTCAGCGTGTGGGTCAAGCGGGAGAGCTACCTGGCCCTGCGCAACTCGATCGCCGAAGAACTCAAGAGCGCCTTTGACGCCGCCGGCGTCGAGATTCCCTTTCCGCACCGCACGATCTACACGGGCAGCAGGACCACTCCGCTGCCTGTGCGGGTGCTAGACCGACCCGAAGATCCGCGCTAGCAAGCGGATCGCAAGAAGCTGGCAGCAGCAACCAGATTAGGGCTCTGGACCGAGCTCTTCCGGTGGACTTGGTTCGCCGAGCCAGCCCTTGTAGCGGAAGTAGGCCACAAAGCCGATCGCGGTTGCCGCCATCAACCCCAGCGCAAAGGGGTAGCCGTAGGCCCAACCAAGCTCTGGCATGTTCCACGCCGAGCTGCTGTGGAAGTTCATGCCGTACACGCCGGCGATGAAGCCGAGCGGTATGAAGATGGTCGCT
>JAHEAK010000230.1:0-451 GCA_024642805.1 Kofleriaceae bacterium
CATATGCCCAAGTTTGAATGGCAAGGCCAGAGCCGCGATGGCGAAATTCGCAACGGAACGATGGAGGCTGAGAGCAAGGCCGACGTCGAGGACCGGCTGCGCTCGGAAAACATCACACCCAAGCAAGTAAAAAAGCAGGCCAAAGAGTTTAGCTTCAGCCTTGGAAGTGGTGTCAGCCACCAGGACCTGCTCATCTTCACTCGACAGTTGGCGACCATGATCGACGCCGGTCTGCCCCTGGTCCAGTGCATGGACATCCTGGGTTCACAGAGCGACAACAAGCACTTCGCCAGGGTGCTCATGTCGGTCAAGGGCCACATCGAATCAGGCGCCACCTTCTCCGACTCGCTGCGCAAGCACCCCAAGGTCTTCGACGAGCTCTACGTCAACCTCATCGCCGCCGGTGAGATTGGCGGTATCCTCGATACCATTTTGACCAGGCTCTCCGAGT
>JAHEAK010000230.1:461-7738 GCA_024642805.1 Kofleriaceae bacterium
TCAAGAGCGCGATGGTCTACCCGATCTCGATTCTGTGTATCGCCATCGTGGTGGTCGCGGTCATGCTCGGCAAAGTCATCCCTGTCTTCGAGGACATGTACAAAGAGTTCAAGGGCGCCGTGCTGCCCAAGCCGACGCAGGTCGTCATCGGCATGTCCAACAGCTTCACGGGCAACTGGTACATCTACTTCGGCATCATCATCGCCTTCATAACTACCCTATCAGCGGTGAGACGAAATCCCAGAGGACGTGTCATAACCGATGCACTGATCCTCAAGTTTCCGGTCATTGGCAACGTCATGCGCAAGATCGTCGTGGCCCGCTTCACGCGCACCCTGGGTACGCTCTTGTCCTCGGGCGTGCCGATTCTCGACTCCCTCGACATCTGCGCCAAGACCTCTGGCAACAAGACGGTCGAAGCCGCCATCTATCACGCACGCGAGAAAATTTCCGAGGGTAAGGACCTCGCGTCTCCACTCCTCGAAACCGGTGTCTTCCCCTCGATGGTCGTGCAGATGATCGGCGTCGGCGAGCAGACCGGTGCCATGGACCAGATGCTCCAGAAGATCGCCGACTTCTACGAAGAGGAGGTCGACGTTGCGGTGGCCGCAATGACCTCGCTGATGGAGCCCATCATGATGGTGTTCCTCGGTGGACTCGTCGGCGGCCTCATCGTCGCCATGTACCTGCCCGTCTTCGAGCTGGCCGGCAACATCGGCTAGCCCTTGGCCGAGACAGCAGAGGGCACGACTTCGCTCCCCCGTCGGGCCGGTGACACCATGTCGCCGGGAGAGTCGCTCTCGCAGCTTCCCTTTGGTGAGTCAGCTGCAGCCAGCCTGCGCCGACGCCTGACCTACCTGATGGCGTTTCGGGTCCTGCTCATCACCCTGGTGATGGGTGCGACCACGCTTCTGTATTGGCTCGGCGACGTCGACCTCACGTTGCCAAACTCGCTCATCCTGTACGGCATCATCGGCGCTACCTATCTGCTCACGCTGCTCTATGCGTACTTGCTCCGACAGAGCAGCTACCACGAGCGCCTGGCCGCCTGGCAGCTGGCCTTCGATCTCATCATCGCCACCTTGATCGTGCACATCACCGGCGGCGCTCAGAGTGCCTACACCTTCTTCTATCCCCTGGCTGTCATCGGCTCGGCCGTGGTGCGGTATCGGCGGGGTGCCATCCTGGTGTCGCTGGCAGCCGCCCTGCTCTTTGTGTCTGTGTCGTATCTGGGATGGCGCGGCGTCCTGCCCGCTCCCTCTGGGCAGCGCATCCTGCCTTCCGATCTCAACACGCTCGGCTTCGGTCGCTCGCTGGCCCTAAACCTGGCCGCCATCGCAGGCGTGAGTGCCATGGCCATTCAGCTAGCCAACCAGCTGCAGCGATCTTCGACTGACCTTGCGACGCACCGGTTGGTGGCCGCCGACCTTCTCACGCTGCACCAAGACATCGTCAACTGCTTGACCAGTGGACTGGTCACGGTGGACCTCGATCGTCGAGTCCTCACCATCAACCAGGCCGCTGCCGAAATCCTGCATTGCCAAATCGACACTGCCCTTGGCCAGAGCATCGCTAAGATCGCGCCTTCCCTGGCCAACATTCTGGACGATGTGGCGATTCTCCAACAAGCCAAGCGCGGCGAGGTGCAACACAAGGTTGGTGAGCTGGCGCGGACCCTTGGCGTCTCGATATCGCCCTTGGTCGATCACCTCGGGCACAGCATCGGTCGAATCGTCAACTTCCAGGACCTCACCGAGGTGCGCCAGATGGAAGACCAAATCAAGCGAGCAGAGAGGCTCACCGTCATCGGAACCCTTGCCGCTGGCGTTGCCCACGAGATTCGAAATCCCCTTGCATCGATCTCCGGATCCATCGAGCTACTCAGCAGCGATCCCAATGCCGATGAGGACAGCGCGGCCCTCATGCAGATCGTGACCCGCGAGATCGAGCGACTCGACGGCCTCATTACCGAGCTGCTCGATTACGCCAATCCGCGCACACCGAACCTGGCTGAATTCGAGCTCTGTGAGGTGGTTCGCGACACCCTGCGCGTCTTTGCCCAAACCGCCAAATTCAGTCGGGTGAGCGTCGTCTTCGAGGACGACGAGCCCTCCAGGGAAATTCGCATCGAGGCGGATCCAGAAAAGATCCGCCAGCTCATCTGGAATTTGCTGCGCAATGGTGCGGAGGCCGCCCTGCAGGGAGGACAGCACTTGTGGGTCTCGCTCACCGCACGCGAGCACGAGGCCGAGCTGGTCTTCCGGGACGATGGTCCTGGAATCACTGAGGAAGTTCGTGGCCGTCTCTTCGACCCCTTCTTCACCACCAAGGCCAAGGGATCGGGCCTGGGGCTGGCGACGGTCCACGGGACGATCAGCGATCACGCGGGCGCGATCACTGTCGACAGTGAAGTCGGCCAAGGAGCGAGTTTCCGCGTGCGACTGCCGTATCATCAAGAGCATGACGCATGAAGAGTCGTGCCCGCTGTGCGCCCGCGAGCTGATCCTGGACCACCAGGTCGATATTTGCTTCGAGTGCCACTCGACGCTGCAAATTAGTGGTGCGGTTTCCGTGAGCACGACCAGTGAGTTTCAAGCGGTCCGAGATCCGCTAGAGAGTGGCAGCGGCTTGCAGCCTTTGCGTCAGCTCACGCCGAAACGCGCTGGCACGGAAGAGACCGATTCCCCGCACTGCAGTTGGTGCAAGAAGGAGCCAGGCACCGTGCGCAAAATGCTATCGCAGGGTCGTCATCACATTTGCAACGAGTGCGTCTTCTTGTGCGCCGACATTCTGCGCATGGAACTTGGCGACGACTTCGGCTAGCCGATCAGCGCGCGCCCCTTTCGAAAACGCACTCGACTAGAGCAAGGCATCAATGACGCTCGACTGCTCGCGCGTGCCAAGCAGCGACGACGCCAGGGGCGCCCAGCGCGATTCCGGTGCCGCCCGCATGCTGCGCTCGAGGTAGTCGCTGGCGTAGTCCTCGTGGCCCTTGGCTGACCAAAGTCGGGCAAGGTCAAAGCAGCGCTCGGCCTCGAGTAAGTCACTGCCGTCGCCTTTGCGCCAAGTGGCATCGAGGTCGCGTGCGGCTTCGTCGAGGCGCCCGAGCTCCAGCATCACCAAGCCGCGGGTGTGTCGAAAGCCGAGCACCTGCGGCCGAAGCGCGATCGACTCTTCGCTAAAGCGCAGAGCACTCTGCAAGTCGGAGCGCGTTCGCGCCATGCAATAGGCGCGCAGATTGAGCGAGACGGCCAGGAGCGCGCCATGCAGAGGTGTGTGCAGCGCCTCGAGTCTGGCCAGGCATTCGGTGTAGTCGCCGACGCTCGCCTGGCAGGCCGCCAGCGAGAGCACACAGGCCGCGCGGCCCTCCGCATCCAGCGTCGTGAAGCGCAGGAATTGATACAGGCGCCGGGCCCGCGGGGTGTCACCAAGGGAGAGCGCGCGACTGGCCATGCTCGCCATGGCTCGGCGAGACAGACGCCAGAGCCACAGGCTCAGAAGCACGAAGAGCGCCAGGGCGCTGGGTGGAAGCGCCGGCAGCATGAGGTGCACGGGCAAGCCCGCCAAGAGGGAGGCGCCCAACAGACCGACGACTCGCTGTTTCAGGGCTCGGAGCACACTCCATGATAGCGTGTCCAAAGCACGCGTGGTAAGCAGCAGCGCCATGGGCGGCCCAGAAGGTCCAGACAAGCTTATTTCACTCGGAAAGCGCACGACGGCCCCGTCGGGGGCGCTTGCGGGCACAGCAGCCCAGGCCAACCAGGGCACCGGGCCCAGAGTCTTCTTCGAGACCTATGGCTGCCAGATGAACGTGGCCGACTCGAACATGCTCAGCGGTCTTTTGGGCGACGAGGGCTTTCGCAAGGCAGAGTCTCTGCAGGATGCCGACGTCATCGTCATCAACACCTGTGCGGTGCGCGAGAAGGCCGAAGAGCGGGTCTACAGCCGAGCCAAGGAGCTCGCGGCCCTCAAGCGCCAGAAGAAGGGCCTCGTGCTTGCCATCACCGGCTGTATGGCCGAGCACCTCAAAGAGAAGCTCTTGGAGCGAGCCCCTGAGGTGGACGTCATCGCCGGGCCCGATGCCTACCGACGCGTGCCGGCACTCATCGAAGAAGCGCGCCAAAGTGAAGTGCAAGAGGCTCGCATCGACACCAAGCTCGACAAGGCGGAGACCTACGAAGGTGTCGAACCCGATGACGCCAACGGAGATGGCGTCTCAACCTTTCTGAGCATTCAGCGCGGCTGCGACAAGTTCTGCACCTTTTGCGTGGTGCCCTACACGCGCGGTCGCGAGCGCGGAGTTGCGCCCCGGGAAGTGCTCCGCCAGGCCCGCTCGTTCGCGGAAAAGGGCTACAAGGAAATCGTCCTGCTCGGGCAGACGGTCAACTCCTACCGCTACGAAGATGTCAGCTTTGCACAGCTCCTCAAGGCCGTGGCCACCGTCGATGGTATCGAGCGCATTCGCTTTACCTCGCCCTACCCCGTCTCGTTCACGAGCGATGTCATCGAGGTCATGGCCACGGAAGACAAGATTTGCAACTTCATTCACCTGCCGGTGCAGAGCGGTTCGACGAGCGTGCTCGAGCGTATGCGTCGCGGCTACACGGCCGATGACTTCGTAGCCTTGGTCCAAGAGCTCCGCACCGCCATCCCCGAGCTTGCCATGTCGACAGACATTCTCAGCGGCTTCAGCGGCGAGAGCGATGCCGATCATAAGCTCACCCTCGACCTCATGCGCGAGGTGCGCTTCGACTCCGCATTCATGTTCTCCTACTCGGAGCGCGAGCTGACGGTCGCCGCTCGAAAACTCCCCGACGACGTAGCACCCGAAATCAAGAAGAGCCGTCTTACCGAAATCATCAAGCTGCAGGGCGAGATTTCGCGTGAGAAGTACGCGCAGTCAGTCGGCAAGACCGAGCGCGTCTTGATTCACTCGGTCTCCAAGCGCAGCGAGGAGCAGCTGAAGGGCCGCACCGACGGCTTCAAGAGCGTCATCGTGCCCAAAGCGGGACGCAAGCCGGGTGATTTTTGCGAGGTCAAGATCGCGCGTTCGACCATGGCCACCTTGTTCGCCGAAGGCGTCTAGGCAGCGTGGCGCCAGGGAGCGGCGCCAGAGCGTGGCGCCAGAGCGTGGCGCCAGAGAGTGGCGCCAGGGAGCGGCGCTCTCAGCTGCGCAAGCGCACGATGATTTCAGCAGCCACCCGGCGGCTGTACAGAAGACTCACGTGCCCGAGGTCCTCGTAGACCAGCTCCTCGCAGCCACGCCACACCGCGTGGTCCTCGGTGCCAACCAACGCGTCGGCGCGCGACCAGATCACGGTGACCTTGGTGGTCTTGGGAAGTGGCGCATGGGCAAGGCGCTCGAAGAAAGGCGTACGTGGTCGCAGCTCGACTTGCGCGCGGCCAATACCGAAAGCGGAAAACACCGTGCCGCCGTGTGGCGTTCCCACGGTGACCAGATGCGCGACGCGCCCGCGATGCCGCCCTGGCCCCAGCGTTAGGTAGTAGCGGGCAACCAGCCCGCCCATGCTGTGACCGATGAGATCGATCTGGTCACACTGATGTTGCTGACAGACCTGCTCGATGAAGCTGTGCAAGCGTCGCGACGCACTCGAGACCTTGCCAAGGGTCCAGTACTCGAAGCCGTAGATGGGGCCGTAGCCGGCTTCGGCGAGACGGCGCGCGAGCAAATGAAAACTCGCGCGATTCATGGCGTAGCCATGCACGACGATAACGGGGCGTTGCCCGCGGTCCGGACGCAAACGCTCGCCAAACAAGCCGGAAGGTCGCACGGCCACCGAGGCCAGCGCGCTGCCCCACTCCTTGGCTGCCGAGCGCAAACTCAGCGTGCTGGGCGACCCCGAGCGGCGTTGCATCAGCCGGGCTCCCGCACTCGGCAGAAGTGGATACAGGCCGGTGCCCATCGCAAGATTGCTCGCGCCTGCGACCAGGCCTCTCCAGAGCATGCGACGAGCCCTTCGGCCCCCTGTTTCCCGGTCCGAAATGCGCTTAGCTCGATGAGATGCTTTTTTCGATGGTCGCCGCGGTCTCGTCGCTGATGGACAGGCCGTCACGCAGGCGCTTGAGCATGGCGGTCTCCGCGTCGGCCACATCCAGGTCGACCATGGCCAGGCGAAGGGCCGCCCGGTAGATGCCCTCGCGGGCCGCCATGGATAGACCCGAGATCGACTCGGTCTGCAATTCCACTTTGGAGTCAAGGTAGGACTTGGCTTCGTTGCGCTCGGCCTCGCTCAGTTGCGCCACCGAAATGAGCTTGCTGATGGCGTGGCGCTCGGACTCTTGAATCACCCCATCCGCCCAGGCCAAGGCCGCCCAGACGCGAATTACGGCAAGATGTCGGCTCTCTGCATTCTCACTCATGGCCTACGACGATAGGGCCAGGGCGGGCGCCAGGCAAGCCGGGCGGAGGCCATTAGCTCTGGGCAAGGGCTGGCCACGGTCATATAATCAAGCGAGTGCCTTCGCACAGCGACAGCGATCCGGTCCTGCCTTCGCTCAACCTCGATGTCCTGGGCCAGCGAAGCGACACGCCCACCACCAACGTCGGCGTCGACCCCGACACCGCCAGGCGACGCAACGCAGGTCCCGGCGATGTCATAGGCGAGCGCTACGTCATTGATGGCCAAATTGCCCGAGGTGGCATGGGGCGGGTCATGCGCGTGCGGCACATGGTGCTCGACAAGGCCTTCGCCCTCAAGCTGCCACGAGCGCGCTACGCAACCGAGCACGATGAGCTCGAGCGCTTCTATCGCGAGGCCTGCTTGGCCAGCTCACTCGATCACGAGAACATCTGCAGCATCGTCGACTTTGGCGAGGATCCTAAATTCGGCCTCTTCATGGTCATGGAGCTGGTCGAAGGCCAGGCGCTCAAAGACAAGCTGAAGGCCGATGGCCGCTTGTCGCCCAAGGCCACTGCCGACATTATGATGCAGATTGCAGAAGCGCTGCGCTATGTGCACAGCCAGGGCATCGTGCATGGCGACATCAAGCCAGACAACATCTTGTTGACCCGCACCGCCGACCGCAAGCGACTGGTGAAGTTGCTCGACTTCGGGTTGGCGCGCCCTGCTTCTGGTGAAAACGATGGTTCGGTGCGCGGCACCCCCGAGTACCTGGCGCCCGAGCGCATTCGAAAGTCGCCACCCTCTGTCGCCAGCGACATCTACGCCCTTGGCATCTTGTTCTTCGAGCTCATGACCGGCGTGCCACCCTTCACCGGCCCCACCACCGAAGTGCTGCGCCGCCATCTCAGTGAG
>JAHEAK010000887.1 GCA_024642805.1 Kofleriaceae bacterium
TAGCCGCCTGCAAGCGATCTATCGCAAGGCCGAGCGCTGGCACGACCTCGCTGAATTCCTCGAGAGCCGCCTCGGCTTTGCCATGAGCGTGCAGGAGGCCGTCGAACTGCGCTATCGCCTCGGTGAGTTGCACGAGGAGAAACTCAACGATCCAGAAGGTGCTGTCGAAAACTATGGCGCGGCCATTGGCGGCGACGCCAACCATGCCAAGGCCACGGCCGCCCTCGTGCGCCTTCTCGACGATCCAGGCACGCGCGGAGCGGTCGCCGATATTCTCGAGCCCATCCATGTGGCCCAGCAAAACTGGCCACAGCTGGTTCGTATCTACGAAATCAAGCTCGAGGCAGCCGACGACCCGCAAGAGCGTCTGCGCATTACCAAGTACATCGCCAGACTCTACGAGGACCAGCTCGAGGACCTCGATGGCGCCTTCCGATGGCTCGGTCGCGTGTTCCGCGAGAGCCCGAGCGATCCACACATTCGCGGCCAGCTCGAGCGCCTGGCCAACGTTCTGCAAAGCTGGGAGCGGCTCGCGGATGTCTATCAAGAGTACTTGGACGATGAGACCGCCGAGACCCCCCAGGTTCGCGACATCGCCGAGACCCTGGCCGAAATCTACAACAAGCGACTCAATCAGGTCGAAAAGGCCCTGGCGGCCTACAAGCGCGTCCTGCAGATGCAGCCCGATGATTTGCAGGTCTTCGCACGCACGGAGACGATGCTCACTCGCGCCGAGCGTTGGCATGAGCTGGTGGGCCTGTACGAGGAAGTCGTGCACGCCTCCTTCGATGAGGGACGACGTCAGGAAATCTACGCAAAGCTAGCGCAGGTCCAAGAGAAACGGCTCGACGACAACGGCCGAGCCACCGACGCGCTGCGAGCACTGCTCGAGATCAATCCCGACAACGAGGGCGCCATCGCCGAGCTGGACCGACTGCTTCAGCTGCAGAACAATTGGTACGAACTCGCGGAGCTCTTGCTCAGTCAAATCGATCGAGCAAGCAGCGAGGAGCAGTTGGTCGAGTCGCGGCTGCGGCTTGCACAAATCCGCGAGCGGCGACTCGACGATCTCACTGGCGCCATCGATCAATACGAACAAGTCCTGCCTATGTCGGGCGGAGACCTGGCGCTCACCGCACTGGAGAGGCTGATCGTCGACGAGCAACATCGCGAGCGCATCGCGGAGATCCTCGAGCCCGTCTATCGCCAGCGCGATTGGTGGCAAAAGCTCGTGGTCATTCTCGATGCCCAGCTCGACTACACTGACGACCCTGCCAGCCGCGGCGTGATGTTGCGGGAAATCGCCGAGCTGCATGAGCAGCGCGGTGGTGACCTCAATCTCGCACTAGAAGCACTTGGCAAAGCCTGGCTGGAAGAGACTAGTGACGACGAGCTCTATGAGCGATTCGTGGCTCTGGGCCGTCGACTCAGTGCCTCGCGTGTCTTGGTGACCACCCTCGAGGCCGGCATCAAGGACCAGTTCGACTTCATTCTGGTTGGCAAAGTCCTGATGGAGCTGGCCTCTATCAAAGAGGAGCTGGACAAGGATCCCAAAGCAGCTATCGAGTATCTGCGTAGGCTCTTGGAGGTCAGCGATGACCATGAAGAAGGACTTGCCGAGCTCGATCGCCTGCTCTGTGGACAGCTGGATTGGGACTCGCTGGTCAAAGTCGTCTCGCGCCGAGCCGAACTCGCATTGGACCCTGATGCCCGTCTGCAGCTGCTCAAGCGAGTTGCCACGACCCACGAACTAGAGCGCAACGATCGTCCCGCAGCCATCGATGTCTATCGAAGCATTCTGCAGATCGAAGAGCGCGAATCCAGCGCACTGGACGCGCTGGATCGCCTGTACCACCTCGACGAAAACTGGGTCGAGCTGGCGCAGATTCTGCTCAGCAAGATCGAAGGCACAATGGAGCCCGTCGCGCTGCGCATGCTGCATTTCGAACTTGCCGAGATTTACGAGCGCAAGTTGCGCGATGTCTACGAAGCAATTGCGCAGGTGCGGGCGGTGCTCGAGCTCGATCCCGACGACTCCAAGGCTCTTGACGAGCTGCGCCGCCTCTTCGAGGGCGAGTCGATGTGGCAAGACATGCTCGACATCATCGACAGGCAGACCACGCTCAGCTCCGGCGAC
>JAHEAK010000888.1 GCA_024642805.1 Kofleriaceae bacterium
CCAGCGGCTCGAGAACGTTGCGGGCTTCGACGCTCTTGCCACTGCCACGCAGAGCCGCCGCGTAGGCAACCGCGAGCTCGGGACCAGCGGTGCGATCGTAGACGGGCTCCAGGAGAGCGATGGCCGCCTTGGCGTCGCCACGCATCATGTCCACGCGCGAACGAGTGATGAGCGCGTCGGCATAACGACTGCGCAAGCTGAGGGCCAGATCGACGTCGGTGGCAGCCTGCTCAAGGCGCCCCAGCTGCAGCTCGGCGTTCGCGCGCACGGTGAGCGCCTCTGGCGATTTGTCGATGTTCTCGACCAATTTCAGGCCCTCGATGGCCGAGTCTGGATCGCCGTCCACAAGCGCGACTTGCGCAAGAACGATGCGTGGTTTGGAGCGCTCTGGCCAGGCAGCGATGGCGCGCTTGGCCTCCTCCTTGGCGGCCGTGACATCGCCGAGTCGCAACAGAAGATTGGTGAGCATCTCCGAAAACATCCAATCCAGTGGTCGCTCGAGCTTGGCTTCCGCCAGGGCCTTCTTGGCCGATGGACGGTCGCCTCGCTGCAACTTGATTTCCGCCAGGATGAGGCCTGCCCAGGCACCTTGCGCCGGCGAGAGCATGTGCAGGTCTTTGTCTTTCGGGCTGCGCGCCTTGGCAATCAGCTCAGCCAATCGGTCGTCGGGGTCACTCTTGTTTTCAGGCAGCTCGCCGCTCTCGAGAAGGATCCGCGCCTGCCAGATGAGCGCGGCTGGCAAATCGGGCGCAGCTTCGGTGGCGCGCGCGATGGCAGCCAGGGCTTCGGGATAGCGCCCGCCCAGTGCTTCGGCTCGCGCCAGCGCAACGTAGGTGAGCGGCGTAGGTCCAAGCTCGAGTGCCTTTTGCAGCGCGCTCAACCCCGACTCAGGATCGCCAGCCGCGATGTGAGCGCGACCAAGCAGGTAGTAGCCCACCGCTTCACTCGGGCTTATCTCGGTCAATTTCTGAGCGCTCTTGATGGCGCCGTCGGCATCTCCGCTGGCGATCGCCAAGTACGCGCTCGCGGCCAGTGCATCGGGCAACTGCTTATCGGCAACCTTGGCAAGGGTCGCCTCGCCGGCCTCTGAAGAATCTCCGAATTCAGCCGCCAGCGCGGCTTCGGCACGAGCGAGAGCCGCCTCGTTCTTGTCAGTGCGCTGCACCTTGACGATGCGCCCGAAGAGGTCGCGAGCTTGTCTAGATCCGAGGTAGCTGCCACTGCGGACGAACTCGCCTGCGCGTGCGCGTGCGCCATCGACCTGCCTGGCCAGGCGCATCTCGCGAATCTTGAGCCCACCGGTGGCTCCGCCGGCGACGAAGAGCACTCCGATGGCCAACCAGGCCCACACGGGCATCGCGCGCTTGCCACGCTCGGGGCTTGGCGCGGCGTCGCGGCGCACCTCTGAAGGGGCCGCATTGGCAACCGACATACCGCGCGGAAGCGTCGGCTGAGGGCCGTGGAGGCCTTCGCGGATGAGGTCCATGTCGGCGCTGTAGGAGCGCACGCCGGTATTGATCTCGCCCGCCTGCTGCTGCTGGCTGAAGTGCAAGGGCACACGCGCGCCGGGTTGCGCGACCAGGTCGACACCGGAATCTTCGTCGTCAGGGAAGAGAGTGCCAATCGTCGCCGGTCGGCCTATCTCTGCAGCGCGACGAGGTGCGGGCGCACTGTAGGGCAAGGACTCCAGGGGTGGCCTCGCCGATTCGCGTGCAAAGCGCGCCTGCGTGGGCGCGTTTTGCCGATAGTCGTCGAACGGCTGATCTAAGGATTCTTCTAAGGCCGCCATGGCCGCCTGCTCCACTTGTCGACGTTCGTCGAGTGGGTCATCGTCAAAGCCGACAGGCATCGGCGTTGGCGTCGCTTCCATGAGCAGGTCTGCGTCGAGCTCTTCGATCTCGTTGCTCTCGATGCGTTGGTGTGCGTCCGAGGAGATGTTGGCGACCGGCGACGCGTAGGCCTGGCGCATGCCCTGGCGCATGCCCTCGCGCAGCTCCACCCCTTCGAGCTCAGGATCGATGTCGAGAGTCATCGAGGGTGGCGGTCCGTTGGCGGCCGCGTGCCTGGCCTCGCCAAGCAGCTGCTCCACATACGGATCCCCTGGTGCATGGCGAGCTGCCTGCTCCAAAATGACCA
>JAHEAK010000889.1 GCA_024642805.1 Kofleriaceae bacterium
CGATCGCAGTAACGTTCGAGCCAAAGCTCAGGAACACGGGTCCGTCGACGGCCGCGCACTCGCAACTGGCCCAACGCTCGTCGACACAGGACTGCACGCCACTCTCGCCATCGCCACACAAACAGCTCTGAGTGGAGCCCTGCACGCACGGCAGATCGCTGCCACCGGAGCTGTCTCCTCCGCTACAGGCCGCGAGGCTCAAGACGGCAAGTGCACACCAGTGGGTGCCCCGACGCTTCGGGGCGCCAGGCTGTGTGAAGAACGTGCCGCGAGGTGCGGTGCTAGCAGGAAGGTGGGTTCTACCAGGGTGGGTTCTACCAGGGAGGGTGCTGCGAGGAAGATCGGTGCTGCGATGCATATGCAGGCCGTGATAGCTCGTCGCACCGACTGCTGCGACTGTAATTTCTACTTTGCTATCACTAAGTTGCTAGGCGCGATCCTTTCTTGAAGAAGACGGTACTTTCTGTGCGCGCAGCTGCGCCAATGTGTGGCCAGGTGTCTCTTGCTAGATCCGCTCGCCATCCTGCTTGCCATCCAGCTTGCCATGTAGGGGCGCACGAATAGGCTTGCGCACACGCTCTGATGCCGAAGACAACCGCCAGCTCGGATGCGGCAGAAATCCGCAGCTCCGGGGCGGAGAATTCCCGCGGACCGATGATGAGAAAGCCATGAGATCCATCCTAGCCATTTGCTACGATGACCAAGGGTGGGGATGCAACGAGACGATTGATGGCCGTTGGTCATGAACAGGGACAGGCGGGACTGGCGCGAGCACGAGAGAGTCAGAGCGGCGATGGGGGCCTGCGTGGCAGGCTGTCCATGGGAGTCGCGGTCATGTCAGCGCTTGTCGCTGTCATCATGGGCATCGATCACCTGATCCACGGGCCGCGCGTGTGGGGCGGCGTGCTGATCCTCGGCGCCCTGGTGTTGTTTGCGGTCTTTCGCGCGCTGCGACGCAGTGCACGGCTCGAGTTTCTCGGCAACCTCGTTGCTGGCTTGTGGTACATGGCCCTTGTCATCGCGATCTACATCCGTGGCGGCGCTGGGGCCCCTGGCATGCTGATGGCTGGCATCGTTCCCGTCTTGGCAGTTCTATCGGCGGGGTGGCGCTCGGGCCTGGTCTGGGCCGGCATCGTCCTCTTCACACAGGCTGCCTTCACGACGGTGTACGCGCTCGGCTATGAATTTCCCGTTCGGGTGCCGCTCGAGTCGCAACGTTTTTCAGACACCGCCTTCTCCTTCGTCGTGACCATCGTGCTGGCGGTCTTCGCGTTGAGCTTCGAGTGGTATCGCATTGCCACCACCGAGGCTCGGGTCAATGCCGATCGCTTGCGCCACGAGGCAGAGATCGAAGCGTCGCTCGCGCGAGCTGATCGACTGTCTTCGATTGGACAGATCTCGGCGGGCGTGGCTCACGAAATCAACAATCCTCTGGCTTACGTGCTGGGCAACCTCGAGTTCATTGCCAGCGAATTGGCCTCGCCGCAAGAGCGCAACAGCGAGTGGCGAGAAGAACTCGCAAGCGCCATCAGCGATGCCTGTGAGGGCGGCAGGCAGATTCAACAAATCGTCGCCGACCTCAACACCTACGCGCGCAAGGCGGTTGCTGAGGTTCAAGAATTCGAGCTACAGACATCGATTCAGGGCGCGCTCAAGATTCTCGACAACGAGCTACGCCACCAGGTCACGCTGCACCTGGAGCTTGGTACCAGTGCGTGGGTGAGTGGAGATCCCTCGCGCTTCACGCAGGTCTTCCTGAACTTGCTGCTCAACGCCATGCATGCCGCACGCTCCTCACGTGCTGACGACAACACAATCGCCATCGAGCTAAGTCGCATGGATGGGCGCGTGCTTGTTCGCGTTAAGGACAACGGCATTGGCATCTCGCCTGCGAACCTCAAACGCGTGACTGACCCCTTCTTCACCACCAAGACCGTGGGCGAAGGCACCGGGCTCGGCCTCTCGGTGTCACGCAACTTGGTGGAGCAGTACGGCGGAAGACTCTCCCTACAGAGCGAAGAGGGCGTGGGCACCGTTGCCGAAGTCTCTCTGCCGGAGGTCGCTGCTCCGACTACCCACAAGTCGAAGGTCGCCGTAGTTGATTGCGAAAAGCTGCGTATCCTGGTGGTCG
>JAHEAK010000231.1 GCA_024642805.1 Kofleriaceae bacterium
TTCCTCGACAACGCCACGGGTGTGTTCATGACTGGCGGCAATCAGCTGCGCCTGTCCACGACCCTTGGTGGCACCAAGGTCGCCACCAAGATTCGCCGACGCAATGCGGCTGGTATGCACGTCGCAGGCACGTCGGCCGGTGCCGCGTTCATCTCCGAACACATGATCGCAGGCGGTCGCGAGGGCAGCACGCCATCTCCCGACAAGGTCACGCTGGCGCCTGGCCTCGGACTCACCAACAACTTCATCGTCGATCAACACTTCAGGCAGCGTGATCGCATGGGTCGGCTCTTGACCGCCCTGGCCTACAATCCCTTCGCGGTGGGCATTGGCCTGGACGAAGACACCGCCGCTTTCATTCGCCCTGGCGATTCCTTTCAGGTCGTGGGCAGCGGCGGCATCACCGTCGTCGACCCCTCGGAACTGCAACACTCGTCCATGGACCGCGCCAAGCGAGGCGAGCCCGTCAGTCTGATCGGAGTGCGCCTGCACATCCTGGTTGCGGGTGGGCGCTTTGACATCGCAACGCGCAGAGCATTTCCAGAGTAGCCGCTGCACGAGCCCGGGGGGGAACAGATGAAGATAAGGTCCACACAAGTTTACCGAGGTCCAAACCAGTACGCGCACTTTCGCGTGATGCGTCACCATCTCGATCTCGGCGGTCTCGAAGAATGGCCAACGGCTCGCCTCGGCGACGCCTTTGTCGGCCCGCTGCTCGACAAGCTGCCCGGCCTACATGAGCACGGTTGCTCGTATCGCGAGACCGGTGGGTTGGTGCGGCGCATGCGCGAAGAGGAAGGCACCTGGCTAGGGCACGTCTTCGAGCACGTCGCCTTGGAACTACAGACCGTGGCCGGCTCCGAGGTCTCCTTTGGCAAGACTCGCTCCATCGAGGGCGCCAAGGGCGAATACATGGTGGTCCTGCAATACGACAACGAGCAAGTTGGCCTCGAAGCCAGTCGCCTTGCACTCGCACTCCTGCATCACCTCTTGCCTGAGGAGCTCAGGCCCGATGACGCGCCCGCCGCAGACTGGGATTTCGCACGATCGCGCGACCGCTTCATTCGTTCGGCGCAGCGCAGCGCCCTGGGCCCCAGTACCGCCTCGCTGGTCAAGGCCGCCGAGGAACGCGACATTCCCTGGCTTCGACTCAACCGCCACAGCCTGATTCAGTTCGGTCACGGCCGCTACCAAAAGCGCATCCAGGCCACCACCACCTGTCACACCAGCAACATCGCTGTGGACATCGCCTCCGACAAAGAGCAGACCCACTCGATCTTGCGAGATCTGGGTCTGCCAGTGCCGCGGCAGATGACCGTCGACAGCATCGAGGACGCCATGCGTGGCGCGGAGCGGGTCGGCTATCCAGTGGTGCTCAAGCCGCTGGCAGGCAATCACGGTCGCGGCGTCTCAACCCACCTCGAGAGCAAGGAGCAGGTCGCCGTTGCCTTCGAGAAGGCTCGCGAGCACGGCCACACCATCGTCATCGAGAGCCACATCGAAGGCTTCGATCATCGCATGCTGGTGGTCAATGGCGAGCTCGTCGCTGCGGCTAAACGCGTGCCTGGTCACGTCATCGGCGATGGCAAGCTCAACGTTGCCCAGCTCGTCGATCTCGTCAACCAAGATCCTCGCCGTGGCGTCGGCCACGAAAAAGTCCTAACGCGCCTCGAGTTCGATCATCAGGCGCAGCGCCTTCTCGCTGAAATGGGCTACGACGAGAACACCGTTCCTGCTGCGAAGGAAGTGGTCTACCTGCGGACTACGGCCAACCTCTCGACCGGCGGCACGGCCATCGATGTCACCGACATCGTCCATCCTGCCAATCGCGAAATGGCCATTCGGGCTATTGAAGCCATTGGCCTCGATGTGGGCGGCGTCGACTTCATCACCAGCGACATCTCGCGCTCCTATCGCGAGACCGGTGGCGCGATCTGCGAGGTCAACGCTGGGCCCGGTTTCCGCATGCACGTCGCCCCAAGCGAAGGCACGCCCCGCGATGTCGCTGGCCCGGTCATCGACATGATGTTCCCGCCCGATTCGCCAAGTCGGATTCCCATCGCCTCGGTGACAGGCACCAACGGCAAGACGACGACGACGCGCATGTTGGCGCATATCCTCAAGCTGCACGGCTACACGGTCGGCATGACCTCGACTGATGGGGTTTACATCGACGGGCGACTCACTGTCGAAGGCGACATGACCGGACCGCAATCCGCGCACATGGTGCTGCGCGATCCGCGCGTCGACGCCGCTGTCATGGAAACCGCTCGCGGTGGCCTATTGCGCGCAGGCCTCGGCTATCGCCGTTGCAACGTTGCCGCTTGTCTCAATGTCAGTGCCGACCATCTCGGTCTCAAGGGCATCGACACCCTGGAACAGCTGGCCGAGCTCAAGCGCATCCCGATCGAAGTGGCCAAAGACGCCGTGGTGCTCAATGCCGATGACCCACTGTGCTTGCAGATGGGCGACTACACCCAAGCAAGTCGGGTCAGCTACGTGACCATGAATCCAACGCATCCCCTGGTCAAAGAGCACATTCAGGCGGGCGGCCAGGCGATCGTGCTCGAGCAGGGCATGAACGGTCACATGATCACGCTCTACGACAATCACAGCCACATGCCGCTTTTGTGGACGCACCTGATCCCGGCAACGCTCGAAGGTCGCGCCCTGCACAACGTACAGAACGCCATGTTCGCCAGCGCCCTGGCCTTCAACATGGACGTAGATCTGGAGAACATTCGCCACGGCCTGCGAACCTTCGACACAACCTACTTCCAGGCCCCCGGCCGGATGAACGTCTACACCGAGCATCCTTTCAAGGTGATTCTCGATTACGCACACAACCCGGCCGCGGTGCGCGCCATGGTCGATGTGGTCCGGCGCCTGGAAGTGCCAGGCAAACGTATTCTGGTGCTCTCGGCGCCCGGCGACCGACGAGATGTCGACATCATGCACCTGGCCAAAGAGGCGGCCGGCAACTTTGATCTGTATATCTGTCGACGAGACGACAACGGTCGTGGTCGCAGCGCGGAGGATGTGCCACGGCGCATTCAAACAACCCTCCTCGAATGTGGCGTCGACCCGTCCAAGGTCAAGCTCATCGTCGACGAGCAGGAGTCTGTACAAGCGGCGCTTGAGGCCGCCTGCCCCGGCGACCTGGTGTTGATCTTCGGCGACAACATCAAGCGCTGCTGGAAGCAGATCATCTACTTCAAGAGTGACAAAGAGCTTCCTGCCGGCACCGCTCCGAAGACACGCGCACCCAACATCGAGTTGCCGCACTTGGAATGGGACGAAGGCGTCGCACTCGTGCGCGATGAGCGGGGTGTACGCATCGCCCGCGAAATCTCCGACTGATCGAGGAGCCCGGATGCAAGCGCTCGACACCAGGCGACTCACCGGTCTCAATGTGTTTTGGGATCGGCCGGGGTCCGTCGTCGACATCAGCGCGAGCTCGGAAGAGATAGCGCGACTCTTGGCCCTATGGCCGCCACTTGCCCGACGCATGCTCGACGCCCTCGGTTGGTCTGCGGAAGAGGTCTACACTCGCGTCTACGACTATGGCGTGAGCCTGGTCATTTCCGCTCCTATCGATGCGCTCTACGCCGCCTGTGAGGTCAACGACTGGATCGTTGCGGCGTGCGCCAACAATCTCGAGCAGCCCCTGGAGAGCCAGTTTGCCGAAGCGCGTGACAGACTCGCTGCGCTCATCGCTGAGGAAGAACGGCCCGCGCTCCTCAGCTTGCGTGACGCCGCCGAGGCGCGAGGTCTCAGCTTCCTGAGCGACGATGAGCAGGTCTCCATTGGACTCGGTCGAGGTTCGCGCACCTGGCCCATCGACGAGGTGCCAGCCCCCGACGTTGTCCCCTGGCAGGCTCTCCACAACATTCCCATCGCCCTTATCACCGGAACGAACGGCAAGACCACCACCTCGCGCATGGCCGCTGCCATCGTGGCCACTGCGGGTCGTCGAGTTGGCATCTGCTCCACGGATTCCATCGCCATTGGCGGTGACATCATCGATCGCGGCGACTACGCGGGCCCTGGGGGCGCTCGCACGATTGCACGCCACCCAGAGGTCGACACGGCGATCCTCGAGACCGCCCGAGGCGGGCTCTTGCGCCGGGGCCTTGGACTTGGCGGTGCTGATGCGGTCGTCATCACGACCATCGCGGAGGATCACCTCGGCGACTTTGGTTCACGAAGCGTCAATGAATTGCTCGACATCAAGTGGGTGACGACGCGGGCACTCCGAGGCCGGGGCCACCTGGTTCTCAACGCTGACGACTCGCTGCTCGTTGAGCGCGCTAGCCAGGCCAGTGCACCCATCACCTGGTTCACCCTCGATGACAGAAACGCCGTCGTTCTCGCGCACATCGAGGCCGGAGGCCGAGCCGCTCTTGTGCGCGAGGGAGAGCTCGTTCTCGTCGATGCGCACCACGAGCAGCGACTCTGTCGCATCACCGAGATTCCTCTCACGGTAGGCGGAGCCGCGCGCCACAACGTCAGCAACGCACTCGCCGCAGCTGCGCTCACCTGGGGCCTCGGCATCTCGCCTGCGCTGATCGCCGAGGGCCTTCGCAGCACCAGCACGCATGACAACCCAGGTCGCGGCAATCTATTCGAGATCGAGGGACGACAGATACTCGTCGACTTTGCGCACAACCCGCAGGCCATGCAGGCCCTCTTTGAGTTTGCCCGAGCCCTGCCCGCTCGTCGCCGCCTGCTCTCCTTCGGTCAGGCCGGCGACCGACCTGACGATGACATCCGGGCGCTGGCCCACAAGGTATGGGCGATTGGCCTTGAAAGAGTTCATATCGTCGAGCTGCCCAAGTACAAACGCGGTCGCGAAGATGGCGAGGTCTGCGCTCTCTTGCGCAGCGCGCTGAGCGAGGCCGGAGCAGCCGAGGACTGCATTGGCTACTACGACTCTGAGCTAGCCTCTCTGCAAGCGGCCATCGACTGGTCTCAGCCTGGCGACCTGATCTTGCTCATGGCTCTGGCCAGCAGCAAAGAAATCGTCACGCGCCTTCAGGGGCTGTCCAATCTGCAAGGGCTTGCAACCGAGCCTGGCTAGTGTCGATTCGACTGCGCAGGGGCGTGGAGCAATAATGCTACTGCGACAGCCCTTTGGGCATCTCTTCCATCAGCGCCAGTAGAGCAGCCACAGAGTCGGGATGCACCAGGATCGCGTTGCCAGACAAGAGATCTGGATCGGGTTTGTGCACCACCGAGCGGACGACGCGGCCGTCGAGCGAACAAAACTGATCCGTACCGCGCGTCAGCCATGAGACTTCGAGATGTACCTCGGCGTCTACCTTCACGGTCTCTCTCAGACGCACGAATACGGCCCGTTTCGACAGGTTTTGCAGGCGCCCGCGCCCAAGCTCCAACCCCTCTGACGACGAGACCACGACAAGCAGATCGGCGCTCATGCGGCCGTGCTCACGACGGTCGTGCCTGGCAATTCCGCGGCTCCTGGACGAGGGATGACTGAGTGCAAGTCCCTGCAGCACGGTGCTGCCAGTGCTCGGTTCCTCCTGCTCGTTCTTCGATCCCGATTCACCCGTGTCGATGTGCCAGTGCAGCGCGTGCGGGGCAAGCTCCTGCAGCAACTCGATGAGCTCGGCATCGACAAGGTTTGAATTCGCAAAGAGCGTCGCAAACAAATGCGCGTAGAGTTGCTCACGCTCGTTGGATCGAATGGTGTGCCGCAGCCGTGCCGCCAATGTGCCCGGGCCCTCCAGCGTGCTCAGGTAGAGATCGCTGGCCCCTAGATCGAGTGCACGCAGCGTTCGATCGAGGTCCGGCGAGTGCGTAGCCGCTATGATGGTCAGATCCCCCGCACTTTGCTTGAGATCGAAAATCACATCCAGGGCGTTGGGCTGGTCTAGCGACACCATGGCCAGGCGCAAGGTCCTAGATGGATCTACCTCAACCAGCGCATCGTCGAGCGTATCTACCACCACACAGCGCAGCCCCTCGTCCGCCAGATCCGCTGCGAGCTTGCGGCCGCCCTCACTGCCATCGAAGAGCAAGAGCTCCGGCGAGCGGCTCATGAGCGACTTGAATCTGGCGAGCTTCTCGCCGACCAGACCGGCCAGCGCCTTGTCTTCCTGCCGGTCCCGAACGTCGCTGAGAAGCGACTGGGCAATGCGCTCATAGACCCGCAAATGCACCTGCTTGTCGACCAGTGCCGCCAGCTTCCTCCCGACGGTGAACACGTCATCAAAAGGCTTGGCGAGGTAGTCGATCGCACCAGCATCGAGGGCCAACGCGACGGTCGAAATAGAGGCGTAGCCAGTCATCATGATCGCAGGCACATCGAGCTTGTGATCGCGGATATGTGCCAGGAGATCCAGCCCCGACATGATGGGCAGGTTCTTGTCGGTGATGACTAGATCGAAATGTTCCTTCTCCAGGAGAAGGCAGGCGACTTCGCCAGTCCATGCCGTCACGGACGCTAGCTCGAAGTCTTCGAGAGTCATCGCGAGCGCTTCACAGATGGCAGGCTCGTCGTCAACGATGAGGATCTTGGCGTTCTTGCGCTGACTCTGCCAAAACTCTCGTATCGTCGCGACGTCGGTCATGACTCAATACCCTCGTTACTGGTGCGCTCCCCTAGCAAACACGCAGGCACGAGAGTACACGCTTGCACCTCTCATTTCGAGGTCTAGGGCGATGAGTTGGCCTCCAACTTCACAAGCAGGCCCGTCGTGCCCCGTTACGAGGTGAACAGGACGCGAGGGCCACTTCGCTAGTTACCTGTATCCTCGTTAGAGGGCGTCGCTGAAGCTGACATCGACGCGGCTTGCACAGGTGGGGTTTTCGGGATCGTCGACAAAGCTCGCGGACACGAAACGGCCGCCATAGCTCGTCATCGCATCCCCCTCTTGTAGCGTCGTGATTTCGAGACTGCCTTCCAGGGGATAGAGCACGCTCTCGCAACTGGAGGTGTCGTCATTCCAGTTCACACACAGCTCCACGTTCCACTCGCTGACATCGGGAAATGTCCATGTGCCCGTTCCATACTGATCGGAGCTTGGGTAGATGACGGCGACTTCATCGCCATCGAGGGTAATGCTGATGTTAGGACCGAAGAAGTCAACGACCTCCGATTGCAGCACCTGCGAATAGCTGCTCTCGGCCCCAGCGCATGCGGGAAGCGAGGGTTCGGGATCAGGAGTCGGATCCGGATCCGGGGTGGGATCCGGGGTGGGATCGGGATCAGGATCGGGATCCGGGTTGCCTGGATCCTCGATATTGGCGGGGTCGTCAGTCTCTTGGGCGGCGCAACTTGCGCCGATGATCAGCAAGCCGAAGAGCGCAGCAGTCATGGGGGAGGTCGACTTCAAGATTCGCATGCCCCCCATACAGCACAGCCTGTGCCACGCGCAGCAGCTCTACTTTCAGGTGCTTGGCAAAGGCCCCATGAAACTTATCGTTTGCACTGCAACAGCAGACCACGGCTAGTGGGCTTGCCGCGCGTGCCCGTGTGCGGGCGCAAACGCGGCCGACCGGGCCCTATGAGGCTGCCATCCCCGAGAGCCCTCGTAGCGCCGCCTCCGTCTGCGTAGCCTGGGCCGGCATGGGTCCAGTGGTCAGCGCAAATACGCAGCCGGCAACCACGATGGCAAACGCACAGACCAAGCGAAGATCGCAGTCCCCAATCGGCGAGGACTCTTTGCGCACGGCCACTGCGGCCC
>JAHEAK010000232.1 GCA_024642805.1 Kofleriaceae bacterium
GCTGAAGTCCGAATAGGCCGCGCTCGCCAAGCTGTCTCGATCTCCCTGCAGCAGGGTGCGCTGATCCTTGCTGGAACACCCGAGGCTCAGTGTCAGCATGACGAGCAAGAAACCAGAGCAGAGCCACCAGCCACCCTTGCCTCGGGCGCTGGTGGGGCAGGCGACACTCTTTTTTGTGACCAGAGGCATAGGCGGAAGAGATGGAGGTGTTTGGGTTGGAAGCAAGGTGTGTGCGCTAGCGAGCACGCACGGCGTCAAAATAGAAATCGAGAATGGACATAAGTGGCGCCGGGTCGCGGAGCAGTCGGCTGCGAAGGGCGGCACCTTCCCAAGCGTCCACGAGCAGGTTTGCGAGCTCTTGTGGACTCGTGGCAACCGAGAGTTGTCCTTGCTGTTGCGCCACTTCCAGGCATGCAGCCAGGCCGCTGGCGATTTCAGAAAAGCAGCCCGCGATGCGTTTTCGAAAAACTTCGTTTAGACCGGAAAGCTCCTGGCCCAGGCCACCGAGCATGCATCCAAGGTAGCCTTCCCCCTGGTACTTGCTTTCCACGGCCTCGAAGAAGGCGCGCACTCGATCCAGGGGTTGGAGGCTCGTGTCGCCAAGGCACTGCTCAAGGCCGGTGTGTACCTCCGCCATATAGGCATCCACCGCCTTAAGCGCAAAGTCCTCCTTGTTCGTAAAGTGATGATAGAAGGAGCCCTTGGGAATGCCGGTCTCGTCCAGAAGGGCCGCGATGCCCATGTCGTGGTAGCCGTGCTGGAGGAGCATTTTCAGTCCCGCTTCCAACAGCCTTTCTTTGGTGGAATGTGCCATCGCCTTGGTCTAGACCGCTCGGTCTAGTCTCTTTTGTCGCACAGCCTCCGAGTCCCGGTCAAGGATCAATACGCTGTCAGGAGATCGCTGAGCTGGTCAGAGACGAAGTCGATGAAGACGCGCATGGAGAAACTTCGTGCACCACCCCTGGCTCAGCCGCCAGCTTCCCGGTCTCCTTGGCCAGCACGGTATGACCATCGAGAGCTTTCGGAGTCACGGCTACTCGAAGACTTCGGGAGTCGCCTACTTCAAGAGGCTGCTCGAGCGTGGCCTCGAGATCATGGTCAAGACGAACACACGTGGCGCCACATGTCGCAGTCCGCCTGGCGGTGAATCAGAATTTATCGGTGTCGGGGATGCCGCGGTGGCGAGCCCTGGATTGTGGAAGGCCGGGGCCATCGCTGTGAGGGTGAGGATGCGTCGGAAGACAGGAAAGCTCAAAGATCAGCCTGACCACGAATTTCTGCTTGCCAGGTCCAGTTGGATTTTCTGAAACCGCAGCGGCGTTTCGCTCACTCCAATCCGAAATGACGCCGCGCCCCCACCTCCCCATGCCATATCAACGACTTCTCGTGCTCCTTGCCCTGGCCGCGGTGCCGCTGGGCGCCCGTGACGCCCATGCCGCCGAGGACGCCCGTGTCGCGAAGGCGATTCGCGCGCACGGCGACATCGTCCTCGATGGTCAGCTCGGCGAGGCCGACTGGAAAAAGGCTCCCAACAACGAGGGCTTCTGGAAGCGCGAGCCAGTCGAAGGCGGCAAGCCCGATTGCCCTACCGAATTTCGCGTGCTCTTCGACGATAGCGCTCTGTACGTGGCGATTCGAGCCAGCGATCCCGAGCCCGGCGGCGTGCGCGCGCTGCTCACTCGTCGCGACGCTGACTCCGCGTCGGACTGGGTGACCTTCGCGCTCGACTCGTATCACGACAAGCGCACGGCATTCGTGTTCTCGGTCAACGCCGCTGGCGTGCAGCGAGACATGATGATCTACGAGGACACCAGCACCGACGAGAGCTGGGACGCGGTGTGGGACAGCGCCGTGGCCACGGATGAACAGGGTTGGACGGCAGAGCTCAAGATCCCCTTCAGCCAGCTGCGCTTTTCGAGCGAGGAGCAAATGACCTGGGGCGTTCAGGTCGAGCGCTTCGTCAGCCGCACCAACGAGCGCTCGGTGTTCTCGCCCTGGCCCAAGGAATCCAGTCAGCGGGTCAGTCTCTTTGGCGAGCTCGAGGGCTTGTCGGGCATCACGCCGCCGCAGCGCATCGAGCTTCGGCCCTTCTTGCTCGGCGGCCTCAGGCTCACGCCGGGCGCCGCCGGCTCCATCGACGGCAGCGCAGGGCCTTTGGCCAATGGCGGTCTCGATGCCCGCATCGGACTGTCGAGCGATCTCACTCTGACCGCCACCTTCAATCCCGACTTCGGTCAGGTCGAGGCCGATCCATCGCAGGTGAACCTGACCGACAAAGAGCTTTTCTTCGCGGAGCGTCGGCCCTTCTTCGTCGAGGGCAGCGACATCCTGCACTTCAGCCTCGGTCAGGGCGACGGCGACGGATCGGTACAGAGCCTGTTCTACAGCCGACGCATCGGGGCGGCGCCCCACGGCAATCCCTCGAGCTACGACGCGTCGTCGCCACAGACGACGGCGATTCTGGGCGCGGCCAAGCTCAGCGGAAAGATCGACGGCTGGTCGATAGGCGCGCAGAGCGCCGTCACCTCGAAAGAAGAGGCCCAGCTACGGGACGCGGATGGCGCGATGTCCTCGCAGATTGTCGAGCCCTTGACGCACTACGGCGTGGCGCGCATCCAGCGTGACTTTCGCGACGGCGCGAGCAGCATCGGCGCCGCCATCACCAGCGTGCACCGTGCCCTCGGTGGCACCGAGCTCGATTGGCTGCACCGCTCTGCCCTCACGGGCGGCATCGAGGCCACCCATCGCTTTGGCGACGCGCACTACCTAGCGCAGCTGCGACTTGCGGCAAGTGAGGTGCGCGGCTCGACACAGGCCATCGATCGAACGCAGCGCTCCAGCGTGCACAACTACCAGAGGCCCGACGCTGATCACCTGCGCTACGATCCGACTCGCGAATCCCTGTCGGGGATGATGATGCAGTGGATGGTCGGCAAGGTGGCAGGAGGGCATTGGCGTTTTTCCAATGGCGGCGACATTCGCACCGCGGGTCTTGAGGTCAACGACCTCGGCTTTCAGACCGACGCCGATACCGCGGTGCTTTGGGGATGGGGCCAATACCGCGAGGACGAGGTCGACGGCCCTGTGCGTGACTACGGCATCAACGCCAACGTGTGGTCGGCCTGGAACACAGCGCCAGAGCTAGCCGGCTCGGGAGGCAACATGAACGGCTGGTTCAACCTCGACAACAACTGGGGCGGCAATCTGGGCGCTTCCCTCAACAACAATCTGCTGAGTTTTGGCGCTCTGCGCGGCGGCCCTGCGCTGGCCGGGGATCCATCGCTGAGCGCCTGGGGCGGCATGTGGTCCGATAGTCGGCGGGCCGTGCGCGCGAACCTCAACATCAGCGCAGGCACGACGCCAGCGAGTGGCTCCCGGGCATTCGGGATATCGAGCCTCGCCAGCGTGCAGGCCGCTAGCAACTTGGAGCTATCCCTAGGCCCCAATGTTCGCGTCGATCGCAGCGACGATCAGTACATCGGCGAGGCAGAGGCACCCGACGGCACGCCGCGCTACATCCTGGGCCGCGTCGATGAGCGCACACTCGGCATGACCGTGCGTGCCAGCTTCACCTTCACGCCCAAGCTCTCTCTGCAGCTGTACGCGGAGCCCTTCCTCGCCACCGGGCGCTACTCGAGGCACAAAGAGGTCGCCGATTCCCGCGCGGGCGATCGAAAGGCGCGCTTCCACGAATACGCAGCTGGCGAGCTCGTCGAGACCGAGAGTGAGCTCGCCATCGATCGCGACATGGACGGCGTGGTCGACTACCAGGTCGCGCGGCCAGACTTCTCGCTCGGGCAGCTTCGCTCCAACCTCGTGCTGCGCTGGGAATATCTGCCCGGCTCGCGCCTCTTCGCCATTTGGAGCCACGGTCGCTCTTCCTACACCAGTGACGGTGTGTTTCGCCTCGGCAGCGACGCCTCGGAGCTTGCCAACCAAGATGGTGAGCACATCGTCTTGATCAAGCTCGACTACTGGTACGGGCGATAGCGAAGCTCGGAAAGGTCCCACCACACAGGATGGCTGGCTCGAATGGGCGCACCTGCGGCGGCCGTTAAGCTTGCGCTAAGAAGAACTCTGTGATTGCGAAGCTGGGTCCCGATAATCCCAGCCGCTACCCGCTCAGCCCCTCGACAAGCATGTCGAAGACAATTCGAACGCGGCGACTGGTTCGTACTTCTCGGTGGCTGGTGAGCCAGATAGGAACGGGAAATCGAGCAAGCTTGGGAAGCACACGGACGACCTTGTCGTCGGCATCGCCAACCTTCGCCATCATCGCGCCAACTCCGGCCCCTTGTTGCACCAATGACCACTGCACAAGCTGATTGCCGCACACCCAGGGAAAGTTCTGAGCGCTGACCGCGAAGCCCATCGCGTTGAGGCCCTTGGCGAAGGCGTCAGTGGTATCAAAGGCGATGAACTCGGCGCGGGACAGGTCGGCGAGGGTCTTCGGCGTTCCGATCGATGCCAGGTACTTGGGTGTCGCGTACAGGTAGCCCTCGGTATCGCAGACCTTTCGCGTGACCAACTCGGGATCCGTGGGCCTAAAATTGCGGATCGCGACGTCCGCCTCCCGCCGACCCAGGTCGCTCACCTGGTTGGTTGCCACGATCTCGATCTCGATGCCGGGATGCCTCGCGCGGATCTCGGCGAGGATTGGCGGCAGCATGTGCGCGGCGATCACCTCGCCCACGCTGATGCTGACCGAGCCATCCAGGGACAGCGACTGGCCTGTGGCCACCCTCGAAAAGCGAAGTGCCGACTCGGCCATGGCGCGCGCATGCTCGACGAGCTCGAGGCCCGTTGGCGTGAGCTCGAGTCCGCGACCCACGCGCTCGAAGAGGATGACGTCCAGCTCTTCTTCGAGCGCGGTGACCTGGCGCCCCACAGTAGGCTGGGTGCTGTCGAGGGCGCGGGCCGCAGCAGAAAACGAGCCCTCCTCCGCGGTCACGAGAAAGGCCCGGGCGCGATTCCAGTCAAAGTCGACGTGGCTCCAATCCATACGAATGCGTATAGCACAGGTGCATGCAGAGGGGATTTTCAGAACGAAATCGCATGGCCATAATGGGTTCACAAGCGGAAGGAAACAGCCCATGCGTGTAGCAACGAACAGAAACTATGGAAATCCCACCGTCCTCGCCATTGATGAGGTCGCTCAACCCCTCGCAGGCCCCGACCAAATTCTGGTGCGAGTCCATGCCAGCGCCATCACCCAGGGCGACCGTCGCCTCCGGGCCGGCGACTTTCCAGGTTTCATTGGAGTCCTCGGCCGCCTCATGCTGGGCGTCTCGCGCCCACGCCACACCGTTGGCGGCTCCACCTTTGCCGGCAGGGTGGTCGCCATCGGTGACAAGGTGAAGCGCTTCCGCATTGGCGACGACGTCTTTGGCGTTGTCATGCGCGGCGCCTACGCCGACTACCTCGCCGTCTCGGAAACCCGGGCCGTCGCCACGATGCCAACGAACGTCGGGTACGCGGAAGCCGCGGCGATTCCCTACGGCGCCTCGACCGCTCTGGTTTTCCTTCGCGACATGGCCAAGGTACAGCCCGGTGAACGCGTCCTGGTCGTCGGTGCCTCTGGCGGTGTCGGGCGCATGGCCGTGCAGGTAGCCAAGCATCTTGGCGCCCACGTCACCGGCGTACTCGGTCGCGACGCCGAGCTTGTGCGCGACCTCGGCGCCGACGAGGTGATTGACTACACGACTGAGAACTTTACTGAGACACAGGAGAAGTGGGACGTCATCTTCGACACCACCCAGGGCAACCACTTTCGAGCCTACCGAGCTGCGCTTTCTGCGAAGGGCCGCTACCTCTCGCTCTACGTCACGATCCGCCTTGTCCTCGAAATGGCCTGGACCGCGCTGCGTGACGGCAAGCGTGCCATGGCAGGCGTCGCGCTCGGCGGCTCGAGCGTCACCGAAGACGTGCGCGATCTGGTCGAAGCAGGTGCCGTGCGGGCGATTATCGCAAGGCGCTTTTCCTTCGATCGCATCGTTGAGGGACACCAAGCCCTGGAGACCGGCAAGCTGCCCGGCAGCGTCGTGGTCGAGCTCAGTCGCAGCTCGTCGCCCACCAGACTTGCGGTTTAGATAGGCGTTCCGGTCAGCTCGAACTCGTAGATGCAAGGCGAGTTCGCGCCAGCGCCATGGCTTCGCTGCAGTCCGCCTCGCTGCGAATGCTAGCCAAGGCGCTCTTCCCGCGACGAGTAACGTCCAGTGGCAATCACAGCGACGGCGTAGAGCGAATCATCGTCGACACGTAGCTGAACTAGCGGGGACCGGTATCGAACCCCGCGCTTGGCGGCTTGATAGCTCTCAAACTCCTGTGCATCGAGCTTCACGTAGGATGATGACAAGACGAAGGGCTCGCCGCCGAGTTCAATCGTCCGCGCTTGGGCACGCGTGCCCGCGTCTATGGTCAATTTCCGATTTGGGAGAGTCAGGGGCTGTCCCGAAGGAGCCACCACCGTCAGATGCTCTCGCGAGATCTTGAGGTAGTGAGAGGCAGGGTCGGGAAGGATCCTGGGCGCAATCCCCACTAGGACCGCTAGCCCGGTTGCGCCGCCGGCGATGCTCGGGGCCAGTGCTGACAAGGTGTGCGTTGGCGGAACCAACCAGGCGACGAGCAAGACGGCACCAATCGCCGCGGCCACAGCAAGAAGCACTCGCATTGGAGCTCGCCATCCGGCTCCAGCGCTTGTGCTCGCCAAGTAGATAGCCGTCGACTCACCCACGCGGGCGAGCGTATCACGCGACCTGTCGGCAGCGCTCACGCGCAGCGCTGAGGTGTCGGAATGCAAGTGGAGCGACTCTCACTTTACAGAGGCGTCCCGCTCAGCTCGCACTCGTAGATGCGAGGTGAGTGCCAGCGCATCACTGCTGTCATTCGCCAGCGGCAAGGCTGGTACAGATCGCCTCGATCGTCTGGACCTGTTCGGGGCTTCCCGTGCCTCGACAATTGATTGTGCGATCAGCAAAGGCGTGAGCGATGATTAGGCCGCGACCACGTTGCGTGGTGAAGTCGACGCGATAGCCATCGTCGGTTTTGCTGTGAGTCACGTCGCTACCACCTAGCAAGGTCTCTGCGGAGATCACGGCCTTGTCCTCAGCGAAGTCGATGGCTGCGTCGCGGATTTCGACTCCCATCAGAGGCAAGACGCGGCACGCAGGATCG
Source organism: Kofleriaceae bacterium (assembly GCA_024642805.1). Classification (GTDB taxonomy): domain Bacteria; phylum Myxococcota_A; class Polyangia; order Haliangiales; family Haliangiaceae; genus NORP324. Next base: position 7,174 of record JAHEAK010000232.1, read on the forward strand.
ACAGGCATCAACATCGCCCGCTGCTCTTCATCCACCTTGGCGATCGCACATTCAGGCGCCTTGAGAGTGAGACCCAAGCCCTTGAGCGCAATCACCTGGTCGTTGGCTGGCGGTGGCGGCGGCGCCTTGGCAGCAGAGCTGGTCGCCTCGACCTTGACAGGAGCAAGCGTGGTGGCCTCCTTGTCCTCAGAAGATTTCTTGTCGGCACAGGCGCCAGCAAGGAGTAGAAGGACCCCAAGTAGATGGTGTGTGCGCACAAGTAGAGTTTAGCTGCATATCGTGCTCAAGGTGCTGGCAGGAGGCAAACGATGAATCGTCTCCCGTCTCCCCGAAAACGAAAAAGCTGGGAATCCCGTCAAAGAAGTCCCAGCGATTCCGATTACCTTCGTGGAGCTGAACGGGATCGAACCGTCGACCTCTAGAGTGCGATTCTAGCGCTCTCCCAATTGAGCTACAGCCCCGTTGCCTGGTGGTCAGGCGCTTTGTAGGTAGCAATGGCGGTGGGCG
>JAHEAK010000890.1 GCA_024642805.1 Kofleriaceae bacterium
CGCTATAGAGCAAGCCCTGCGCCAGCAATCCTGTCGGAAATTCCGACGATCAGGCGTTGGCAGCCAGCTCGATGGCGCGCCGCACCGCCTCCACGCTGGGCGCGACATCGGCCAGGGTCGTCTGATGATTGCAGACCGAGATGCGCATGACTCGCTGCCCAAGCCAGGTGGTCGCGCCGAACCAGGCGCTGCCTTGCTTTTGAATGGCGGTGCACACTTTGTCTGTCCAGGCATCGTGCTGACCATCGTCGGCCAGGAAGCGAACCAGACCTTGATTGATGATCGGGTGCTGCACGACTTCGACTCCTGGAATTTCACCTAGAGCGACAACCAGACTCTTGGCCACTGCACAACCGCGAGCCACCATCTGGCCGATGCCCTCTTTGCCGAGGGCGCGAATGACCGCGTAGGTGGGAAAGGCGCGCGCCCGACGTGACCACTCGGGGCTCCAATCGATGGCATCGCGACCGTTGTCTTCGGCGACAATGATGTAGCTCGCGTCCATGGACACACACGCGCGATGCGCCTCGGCATCGGCGACGAAGGCGTAGCCACAGTCGTAGGGCACGTTGAGCCACTTGTGACCATCGGTGGCCCAGGAGTCGGCCTTCTCGACGCCCTTAAGCAGATGCTCGTGCTCTGCACTGAGCGAGGCCCACAAGCCAAAGGCTCCATCCACATGCACCCAGGTGTTGGCGCGCGCGTGAGCGATGTCGCACAGCGCATCGAAGTCATCGAAGTGCCCGGTGTTGAGATCGCCAGCCTGCAGACACACGAGCGTGGGTCCAGGGCCGCCCGCTGCCAGTGCCGCCTCGAGCGCATCCTTGTCGAGGCAGCCCTCGCGCAGCGGCAAGCGCTCGATGCTGTCGAGTCCAATGCCGAGCAGACGCAAGGCGCGTGCGAAGGTCTCGTGATGGTGCGCGCCGGTGAGCACGCGAATGGCCGGGCCACCCAAGAGGCCCTTGCGATTGACGTCCCAACCGGCGTTGTGCAAAAGGCGGTAGCGAGCGGCGTTGAGAGCCGTGACGTGCGCCATCTGGCAGCCGGTGACGAGCGCGAAGGAAGAGCTGCTCGGTAGCCCGAGCAGTTCCTTGAGCCACTGGCCAGCGATTTCTTCGACCACGGCGGCGGCTGGGCTACATGCGTAGGCACCGGCATTCTGATCCCAGGCCGATGTCATGAAGTCGGCGGCAAGGCCCGCGGGTTGGGTGCCACCAATGACCCATCCAAAGAAGCGAGTGCTCGTGCTCGTGAGCAAGCCTGGCTCGACGCCAGCGATGAGCTCGTCGATGACGCGCTGATCATCGCAGCCCTTTTGTGGCAGTGGACCGCCGAGGGTGGCGCGCAAGTCGCCAACCGATACCTCGGGTTGAATGCGCCGCTCGCTGGCGCTTTCGACGTAGGTGGCTGCGCGTTGGGCGGTCGCTTCAAGCAGGGTGCGGCTCGACATGATGGTCGAGCTTAGCAGCCTGGCGCGACCGCCAGCCGGGCGCGGCAGGATAGTTTTTGCGGGCTAGCGCAGCAGCTTGCGAATGGCTGGCTCGAGTCCACCAAGGCCCATCTTGTGGCCTTCCTCGATGGCTTGATCCACCGACTGGCCATCGCACCAACCCGCTTTGAGAGCGAAGAGCGCTGCCACACGACCGCCAGATTGACAGTGAACGACGAAGGGGCCTTCACCTTTGAGGGCGGCCTCGAGGGCCTCGGCGTTCTCGCGATTGAAATCGTCCACGCCCTTGATCGGAATGCTAACGAACTTCAGGCCGGCGTCTTCCGCCTGCGCTTTGGCTTCCATGGCACCTGGCTCGCTCATACTGCGCATGCTGATGACCGTGCGATAGCCCTCCACGGAGACTTGCTTGTACTGGGTTGCGGAAGGCTGGCCGCCGATGAGATGGCCGTTGTATTCGATTGCGTTGGGGATGCTCATAGCGGAGTTACCTGTAGGTCGCCTGGGTGTACTGCGCTGCTGCCGGTGTGTACAGCGGCGAAACGGACTCTAGGAAGAAAGCCGTGCAGCGAGAAAGAAAAAAGCGCCCTGCTGGCAGGGCCAGCAGGAGCACATAGAGATAGTGGTAATTGAATCGTCAACTTAGACGGCTTCAAAGAGGCCAGCAGCGC
>JAHEAK010000233.1 GCA_024642805.1 Kofleriaceae bacterium
ATCTTGCGGCGGGCCGCCACCTTGCGCTGATTGCGGCGCGTCTTGCCGCTCTTGCGCTTGGCCGAGTCCTCGTCTTCGTCCTCGCTGCTCTCCTCGTAGCCTTCGAAGAGGCGCTTCTCATCGCCGGCGCCCATGATCTCGGCGACGTGCAAATAGGCTTTGCGCTCGACTCCGGGACCGAGATCGACGAAGGCGGCTTGCATGCCGGGCAGGACCCGACTTACTCGACCTCGATAAATGTTTCCGGCGCTGCCGGCCTCGCGCTTGCGCTCGAGAAAATACTCAGCCAGTTCATTGCCCTCTAGAAGGGCAACGCGGGTCTCCGACCCCTCGGCACTAACAACCAATTTTCGGTTAGCCATGTCATGAAACTCTTTGAATGTGCGTAATGCGGCTTGCAATTGAGGCGCTGGATCTGATTCGCGGCGCCATGTGAAATCTGAAATCTGCAAAGACTGCGTACCACGCGCCGGACGGCGACATCAAGATCGCCATCCTCCAAGCCAGTGAATTCAGTGCACTTGAAGCCTCGGCGATACCCCCATAGTGCAAATTCTTGCACCTTGGCAGCCAGCACCCGACAGAAATGTCGGAGCGAAACCAGGGCAAGACGAGCTCGGAGATGGGCTCGAACAGATAAGACGTTGTATTTACAGAACTCTTTGGTCTGGCCCTCCACTTGCTCAGTAGGGAGACAAGCATTGGCAGCCAGTTGTTCTGCCAGGCCTCATAAAGCCTAAACACTACTTAGCTTACGCATTATTCCTAGCTTACTCACTTATACCTAGCTTGCCCTTTTATTTGGTTAGAAGCCCTTGGTGACCAGACCAGGGGCTTTCGCCGTTTCGGGCCCAACGCCAGGCGCCCGGACTTCGCATTTCCCGAACTTCGCATTTCCCGGACTTCGCATTTCCCGGACTTCGCATTTCCCGGACTTCGCATTTGTAGAGCCCCCGTGCCAACGTCAGGGTGTGCAGAGCGCGCCCTATCGGATTCACGTCAAACGCGATCGCTACAAGTTTTCCTGCGCGCACATGACGGTCTTTCCCGATGGCAAGAAAGAGCGTCTGCACGGGCACAACTACTACGTCTCGCTGACCATCGAGCTGTACACGATCGACTTTGCGTCGATGATCGACTTTGGTCCGGTCAAGGAAGCGCTGGCCGAGCTGTGCGCGGAGTGGAAAGAGCACACGCTCTTGGCCACAGAGAATCCGCACTTCACGATCGTCAAGCAAGACGAGCGCGAGATCGAGTTTACTCTTTGCAAGCAGCGCTACCTCTTGCCGATGAGTGACGTGCTGCTCTTGCCCATCGACAACCTCGCGGTAGAGCCCTTGTCCAAGCACGCCTGCGATCGCCTCTATGCGGCGATGAGCGAGCTTTTGCCAGCAACGGTGGTCAAGGCCATTGAGGTCACCATCGAAGAGAACCCTGGGCAGGGCGCCACCACCCGGCTCGAGCTGTAGAGAGATTCTTTGGCGAGAGCACGTCTCGATAAGCTCCTGGTCAAAAAGGAGCTGGCCGATGACCTCGAGCACGCGCAAGAGCTCATCGAGAGTGGCGCGGTCATCGTCGGCGGCATTGCCAACGAGAAGCCGAACTCGATGGTCGATACCGGCGCGGACTTGAAGCTGCGCGAAGAGGTAGGCGGCTATGTCTCGCGGGGCGCGCACAAGCTGGTCAAGGGGCTGGAAGCCTTCGCCATCGAGCCGAGCGGCATGCGCGTCATGGACGTCGGATCCTCAACTGGGGGTTTTACCGATGTGCTACTCCGACGGGGCGCTAGTCGGGTCTACGCCATCGATGTCGGCTATGGGCAGCTGGCCTGGTCGCTGCGCCAGGATCCGCGCGTGGTCGTGCTGGAGCGCGAGAACATCCGCAATCTCGATGCGGAGAAGCTCGAAGGCGCGATCGATCTCAGCGTCATCGACGTGAGCTTCATCTCCTTGACCTTGATCCTCGCTGACGTGGCCAGGCTGATGCAGGGCGGCGGTAAACCGATCATCGCCCTCATCAAGCCGCAGTTCGAGGCTCGCAAGGATCAAGTCGGCAAGGGCGGCGTGGTGCGCGAACAAGAGGTGCGCGAGGAGTGCATCGACAAGGTGCGCAGCTGGGCGGCGGCGCGTCGCTTTAGGGTCGGGGCGCTGGTCGAGTCGCCGATTCGCGGCCCCGCCGGCAACATCGAGTACCTCATCGAGCTCTTCACGCCGGAGGCTTCGTGAACAAGGACAAGGACAAGACCAAGAGCAAGGCCAACCCCGCGCTGCGCATCGAGGCACTGCTGGCAAGTGAGCTCAAAGCGGCCACCCAGCTGCTCTCGCTGTCCTGCGACTTCGATGACGCCGCCTCTGTCGCCGAGGAAAAGCTCTACGGGCCAGGCGCCCACGAGCGCGTCGCCGAGCCCATTGGGGCATTCCTTGGTGACAAACTGGTCGGCCTTGCGTGCAGCTCCAACCGTTGGCTGCGCCTTCTCGCGGTGCATCCGGATTTTCGCGAGCGCGGCATCGGCCGTGCCTTGCTCAAGCAATGTGAGCTGCAGGCTCGCGCGCACGGCGAGATCCTGCGAGTGCTCGATCAGCCAGGCAACTACCTCAGTCCCGGCATCGACAAGCGCAACAGCGAGAGCATCGAGTGGCTGCTGCGACGCGGCTACAAGAAGGCGGCCACCAACTACAACCTGCTCATCGCCCTCGAAGAGCCAAGGGTTAGCAGGGCGCGTTTGAACCAGATGATCCAGCGCTGTGCCGAGCAGGGCTACACGATCGCCCGACAGGCAGCGCAGCGAGTCGATGCTGACGCCCGCGCCATCGAAGAGGCCTTTTCGAGTGGCTGGGCCTTCGAAATGCGCCGCGCAGCCCAGCTCGAGCCCTCGGGCGTGCACATCGCAACCCACATCGACTCCGCCGAGCTGGCCGCCTTCGCCGCTCACGATGGCAACAATCAGGGCCTGGGCTGGTTTGGCCCCACCGGTACTCTCGACGCCCATCGCAAGCGCGGGCTGGGTGCGGCCCTGCTCATGGCCTGCCTCGTCGATTTGCAGGAGGAAGGCCACTCGCACGCGCAGGTGGCCTGGATCGGACCGCGCGATTTCTACGAAAAGGTGGCCGGCGTCGCCAGCGATCGTACCTTCACCGTGATGACGAAAGATCTCTCGCTATGACCAGAGCCATGCTCCTGTGTGCCGGCAAGGGCACGCGCCTCGGCGACCTCAGTCACGAGAAGCCCAAGCCACTGCTGCCGGTCTGTGACATCAGCATCCTGCGCTATGGCATCGCCAATCTGGTGGCGCATGGCATTCGCGACATCGTCATCAACCTGCACCACCATGGACATCTGATCCGCGAAGAACTCGCAGATGGCTCGCAGCTGGGTGCGCGCATTCAGTATTCGGTAGAAGACGAGATTCTGGGCACAGGCGGCGGCCTCAAGAAGGCTATCGAGCTTCTCGATCCTGATGGCGTCGACGAGCCCGTGTTGAGCATGAACGGCAAGCTCATCTTCGATCTCGATATCACCGCCTTGCTCAAGGCCTATGCGGCCACTCGCGATTCGCTTGGCATGATGGTGGTCAAGGCCGAGCCACGCGCGCTTTTGTGGGGCGCTGTCGATGTGCGCAGCGAGGGCCAGGGCCTGCGCGTGCACAACGTACTCGGCGAGGGCGGGCATATGTTTTGTGGCGTGCACGTGACCAGACCCTCGGTGTTGCGCAGGCTGCCAGAGGGTGAGGCGTGCATGATTCGCCAGGGCTATTTGCCCTGGATGCAGGCCGGCGAGCGAGTGAGTGCCTACGTGCACCAAGAGGGCTACTTCGCCGAGCACTCGACACCGCGACGTTACTTGCAGAGCAGCATCGACCTTTTGTCAGGGCAGACCTTGCGCAACCCGCCAGCTCAGCTCGTTGGCATCGATGAGGGCGCCGAAGTTCACGCCAGCGCCACCATCATCCCGCCGGTGCGCATCGGAGCGGGCGCTGTGATCGAGGCTGACTGCCACATCGGGCCGCACGTGGTCATCGGCCATGGAGCGCGCGTGCGCGCCGGTAGTGTCGTGCGTGAATCGGTGGTCTGGGCCGGCGCGGAGCTCGAGGGCTCGCACGAGCAGGTGATCGTGACTCCGCAATGCATCATGGCCGCCGCTGGTGCCGACGATGTCGACGGCTGAGCACAGGCGCTCCTCAGCTCGCGCGCCTTAGAGGCGCGGGCACATCTCGGGATCGAGCTTGCTATCGGCTTCGAAACAGCCAGCAGCGATCTTGCGAGCTTCAACTTTGACAGCAGTTTGGTCGGCGCTCTCCAGCCCGGCGGTGGCGCTCAGCTCGAGGTTGAGCGCAAAAGCCTGTGGTCGGGCTTTGGCTAGCGTGCAGTCCTCGGCAAGCTCCGGGTGGGTCTCTGCACAGGCGCACAGCCTGGCAACATAGGCCTCGCAGGCCTTCATGCCGCGCTCGGCTTCGGCCTTGGGCAGAGGGCTTGGCGCTGCCTCTTGCCCCTCGCTTGCTTGCTTCTTGCTGCAAGCCGGCAACGCGAGAACTGCGCCGAGTGCACAGAGGCAGACCAGCACGCTCCTGAGAGGCGCGAGCATGTGCGGCGCCCCGGGCAACGCGAGCTCGCGTCGGCTCATTGCGGTTCGATCCGAGCGAGTACGACGGAGATATTGTCGACGCCGCCATTGTCATTGGCGCCGGCGATGAGCATCTCGACCGCGTTGTCGAGATCGGGGGTGTTGCGGAGGATGTGCGCGATCTGATCATCGGTGAGCATGTCGCAAAGTCCGTCGGAGCAGAGCAGGTAGCAATCGCCGACTTTGGGCTGCTCGGTCATGATGTCGACCTGCACGCTGTCCTTCATGCCCAGCGCGCGCACGATGACGTTCTTGTGTGGCCAGGTCTCAGCCTCTTCCGCGGTCACGCGCTTCATCTTGATGTAGTCGTTGATCAAGCTGTGATCTTCGGTGAGCTGACTGAGCGCTCCGCCCCGATAGCGATAGACTCGCGAGTCGCCCACATGGCCGATGACGATGGTGTCATCGAGAAAGTAGGTTGCGACGATGGTGGTGCCCATGCCTTTGCACTTGATGTCTCGCCCCGCACGCTCATGCACCTCGAGGTTGGCCAGGAGAACGCCAGTGGTCATGCGATTGATGTCACCGCGTAAGTCGCGATCGACTTTGTAGGGCCAGGTAAGTGGCTGCATGTCCGCCGTGCGCTGGTAGTAATCGACCATGGTGTCGACGGCGAGCGCGCTTGCGACCTCACCCGATGCATGGCCGCCCATACCGTCGGCCACGATGGCCAGACGTGTATCTGTTGGCAAGTGCACAGAATCTTCGTTGTGCTCGCGCTTGCGACCGACATCGGTGTTGCCCGAGAAACGGACCCGCATGTTGTCGAGAGGGAACGATGTGCTCATTGCTTGACCATTCCGAGCCTCGTGTCCCGTCGTTTCCCGCCGTGCCGTCCTACAAACATGAGCAAACTTTATGGATCTATTAAAGGCAGAGCCCTAGTATGGAGCACATGCCGTGGGGGAAGAAGCTTACTCTAGCTTTGACAGTAGGGCTATTGAGCCTGGTCATCTTTTCGGGACGCAGCGCGCGTGCCCAAGAGGGTGCGCAGATCAAGCCTTTCGTCTTGGTTATCTTTGACGTCTCTGGCTCGATGAGCGGCAGCACCGGGCAGGGCCCGAGCAGCTGTGGTGGCACCGACAGCCGATTGGATCACGCCAAGTGCGCCATCCAGCAAGTCATGGATGCTCACGCCGATATCAACTTCGCCATGGGACGCTTTCGCGCCGACCCCACGACCGGTTGCGCAAACTGTCGCGAGACCGTTGGCTTCAGTTGCAGCGCTTGCAACACCAACAACGGCAGCGGCTGCACCGCCGCGATGAAATCCGCGGATCGCCTGCAAGTGCTTGTGCCCTTCGTCGAGGACTCCAACGACGCCATTCACACCTGGACCGACTTTTCCTGTGGTGGCGCGACCTGCTCGCTCAATCCTGCCAACAACCCTGAGATCATCTTGCCAGGCGGCAGCAGCTTCACGCCCCTGGGTGGCTCCTTGCGCGGCGCTCGGCGCTTTTTCCAAGGCAACGACACCAACGTGAGCGGTGCCGATGACCTTGATTCTATCTACGGCGCCGGCGTCGATGATCCCATCGGCAGCGATCCTCTCAACACCACCTTCATCGCCGCCGGCCAACAGTGCCGGCCCTATATCGTCATCCTCTTGACCGACGGTGCCGAGACCTGCGAGCGCTTCGACATCGCCGCCAGCACCGACGACACCCTGGGCGCCGCGGGTGCGTTGCTCTCGACGCCCTACGCTGGCACCGGGCTTAGCTATCGCATCGAGACCAAGCCCATTGGCTTCGGACTCACCAACCCCGACACGCAGATCGAAGCACTGGCCCACGCCGGTGGTGCGCTCGATGTTGCCGGTAGCGAAGGTTTCTACGCCAACAGCGAGCTCGAGCTGGTCAGCGCTTTCAACCAGATCATCGCCGATTCCATCCTGGTCGAGGTCTGCGACGGCGTCGACAATGACTGCGATGGCAACGTCGACGAGGGCTTCCAGCTCTTCTGCGATGTGCAGGGCGGCAACCCGACCGCCAACCTGTGCACCGATCCTGGCGACGTCTGCAACGGCGTCGACGACAACTGTGCCGATGGCATTGCCGACGAAGTCCTCAATGCCTGTGGCCAGTGTGGCGCTGTGCCCACCGAGACCTGCAACTTCAGCGATGACGACTGTGACGGCGTGGTCGACGAAGACGGCATCGGCGGCGGCGCTGGCAGCCTGTGCAACGGCTGCGTGCCGGTTGGCAACGAGATCTGCAACGGTGCCGACGAGGATTGCGACACGCGCATCGACGAGGACGTCGCCGATCAACCCTGCGGCACTGACCTGGGCGTGTGTGTGGCCGGCACAGAGCAATGCATTGCCGGCAGCTTTCAAAACTGCACCGCGACCGGTGGCTCCACCGAGGTCTGCAACGGCCTCGACGACGACTGCAACGGCGTCATCGACGGTTTCGTCCAGCAGTGCAACGTGCTGCCCGGCAACAACCCGCCCTTCGACGGCCCTTGCCAACCTGGCTTTCAAATCTGCGACGCGCTGCCCGCGCCTGCCGCCGGCAACTCCTTCGGTGCCTGCCAGGGTGAGATTGGCCCGGTCAACGAGAGCTGCGATTTGGCCGACAACGACTGTGACAACAGCGTCGACGAAGACACCGGCGGCGCCAGCTGTGGCTCCGCCTGCGGCAATGGCACGACAGTGTGCACTGCCGGCGTGCTCGAGTGCGATGTGGGTGGCAACACCGGCACCGACGAAGAGTGCAACAACTTCGACGACGACTGCGACGGCGTCATCGACGAGAACGTTCCCGCGCCCGTCCCCAACACCTGCGATGAAGGCGGCACGCTGTGCATCCCCGGCATCCTGCAGTGCATCGGCGGCGCCTTCGTGTGCACCGGCGGCGAGCTGCCTGGTATCGAGATCTGCGACTGCCTCGACAACGATTGCGACGACGCGGTCGACGAGTCTCCTCCGGCACTGTGTCCAAACGGTTCGAGCTGCGTGGATTGCCAGTGCGCCTTCCCATGTCAGCCCGGCGAGTTCCCATGTCCATCGGGTCAGATCTGCAGCCCAGACAACTTCTGTCTCGCGGACCCTTG
>JAHEAK010000891.1 GCA_024642805.1 Kofleriaceae bacterium
AGTCGTTTCGTAAAGTTACATACTGTTACAATCAGCGAATAGACCTTGGCGCCGCCCGGGTGTGAAGCTCACTCTTGACCATGCAAAGCAACGCCACCAGCATCCTGCTCGTCGAGGACGATGATGAGCTTGCCGATCTGGTCGCCGACTACCTCCGCGACAGTGACTTTCTGGTCGAAGTCATTGCCGATGGCGCTGCGGCCGAGGATGCCGTGCGTCGCCTGGACCCAGACCTGGTGATTTTGGATCTGATGCTGCCCAACAAGGACGGCCTGCAGATCTGCCGCAACCTGCGCACCTGGTACCGCCGGCCGATCTTGCTCTTGACGGCGCGCTCCGGTTGGGTCGACGAGATCGTCGGCTTGGAGCTCGGTGCTGATGACTACCTCGGCAAACCCGTCGAGCCGCGCCTCCTGCTCGCCAGGGTCAGGTCGCTGCTACGGCGAGTCGAAGCCAGCCCACCAGCGCTCAGCCACACCTCGCACACAGGCTTGCGCATCGACGAAGTCAATCGCGTGGTCTTCCTCGGCAGTGAAGAGCTCGAGCTCACCGATGCCGAGTTCGACTTGCTCGCCTATCTCAAGGAACACGCCGGCGAGATTCTCAGTCGCGAAACCTTGAGTCGCGAGGTCTGCCAAACCGACTACGATGGTCTGGGCCGCACCATCGACGTGCGCATTGGTCGCCTGCGCACCAAGCTCGGCGATGATGCCAAGAAGCCTCGCTGGATCAAATCGGTACGAGGCGTCGGCTACCTGTTCGTGGAGCAGCAAGATTGCTGAGCTTCTTCTCGCGCCTGGCTCTAGCGATCGTGAGCGCCACGCTGGTCACCATTCTGATCGCTCGCTACCTGGTCAATGATTCGGCCGATCAAACCGTGCTGGCACTGCTGCGCGGCCATGCGGAAGACCTGGCGGCGAAACTGGCCGAGACACCGCCGTCCGCGCGCTACGAGGAGGTCGATGCCCTTGCCTCTCGCCTCGGCTATCCCATCTTACTGGAAGAGGCTTCGGGAAGTGCACGCACCCGCGTCGAGACTCGCAGCGCTCGACTCTTCGTCGTGGCCCGAGTGCCTGACAATCCCGGTCAGGTTGCGCTCGGTCCCCTGCCCTTCGCCTACCAGACCAGCCTCACCAGCATCGTCATCCTGTCGACGCTGGTCGCTTGTGTAGTCGCACTCCTTCTCAGCCTGGCCTTCGTGCGGCGAGTTAGAGCCCTGGAGCGCGTGGCCAGGAGGATGCACAAAGGCGACTTCGATGCTCGCGTCGATCGAGACGAGAGCGACCTGCTCGATGGCATTGCCAAGTCGCTCAACCAGCTGGGTGACCGCGTAGGCCAGCTCCTACACGACGAGCGTGACCTCTTGCGCACGGTGGCTCATGAGGTGCGCACGCCTATTTCTCGCATGCACTTTCGCGTCGAGAGCATCCACCGCAAGGCGAGCAGCGCGCTGAGCAAAGAAGCGGCGGGCCTTGTGAGTGACCTAGAACAGGTCGATAAGCTCTTCGAAGAGCTCCTGACCTATGTCGGCTTCGACGAGTTCCATCAAGATCGCCCGGAACTACAGACCACCACCATCGATGTCGTCGAGAGCGTGAGGCGGCTGAGCGCTCAGCTCACCGAAGTCCATCAAGAGTTTCAGGTCGAGCTCGACGCTGATCCAGGCGCCCAGGTCGTCGCCAACCAGAAGCTCTTCGAGCGCGCAACCAGCAACCTGATCCTCAACGCCATGGCCTACGGTGGCCCCAAGCTGCGCATCGAGGTCCGTGCCTTCGAACACGAGTGCGTCATCGACGTCCAGGACTCCGGCCCGGGTATTCCCGAGGAAGACCGCCCCAAGGTCGTGAAACCCTTTGTTCGCCTGGCTAAGAAAAAGACCAAGGGCACGGGCCTGGGCCTGGCCATTGTGTCTCGCATCATGCACCTACATGGCGGCGCCCTGCATATCGTCGACGCTCCAGGCGGCGGGGCCTCGGTGCAGCTGGTATGGCGCAATGCACGGCCTGGAGCTCGGCGCGGACTCGGAGCCCTCGTGCGCCGACACACGACCGAAGCCAAGAAGCCAGATACCCCGAGATCAGAAGTCTCGAAGACCGATGCCCCGAAGACCGAAACCAAG
>JAHEAK010000234.1 GCA_024642805.1 Kofleriaceae bacterium
TGTGCACGTGGGGCGCGAAGATGGCCCAGCCCCGAGGACTGGGCTAGTGTGAGGCTGGATGCGCATGGGATTGCCGCGGTCGCTGAGTGCGAGGATCACCATAGGTTTCATGGTGTTGGTCGCCACCTTTGGCGGCATCTCGGTGTGGACGGTGATGACGATCGACGAGCTGAAGTTCGGCATCCGCATCACTCACGGCGGCTATTTGCAGCTGGCCTTGGTCAGTGGCGATCTCGACAGTTCACAGACCGCACTGCGCAGTTATTTAGGCGAGGACCTCCTGGAGGAGAAGTCTCCTCGCAACCGATTGCAGGTGCTCCTCGATCGGCGAGAGAAATTGCTGAGCCAGACAGCCGGGATCTTGCGTGACGTCGCTGCCATCGAAGGCGTCAAGGCCGAGCAATTTGAAGCGACCCAACAGCTGGTGAGCAAACTCGAGCGCTTGATCGACGAGTCGAAACCCAACTACGACTCGCTGCGCAAGCGACCGCCCGTCGCAGCCGGCGACACCGACGCGCAAAGCGCCGAGCGGGAAGCCATCTTGAAGGTGCAGCGAAGTCAGCTGCGCAAAGAACTGCAGATGGGCGAGATAACCAAGAACCTCAAAAAGTACTGGACCGATCAGGTGCTGCGTTTCAGCGAGCGCATGGAGGCCTTCTCGCGGCTGATTTGGCTCTTGGCTCTGGTCTTTGGTGCCCTGGCGGTCGTGCTCGGCATCGCCATGACCGTCGGCGCGCGCGTCATGCTGCGACCGCTCGAGCGCCTGCGCGACGCGGCCCAGAGCATCGCGGGCGGTGACTACGCTCAGCGCATCACCGTGCAGGGCCCGCGCGAGATTGCCGATCTGGCCCGCGAGTTCAACGTCATGGGCCAGGCCATCCAGGAGCGCTCGCGCGAGCTGGTGCGCACGGAGCGATTGGCCACCGCTGGCAAGATGGCCGCGATGATCACCCACGAGGTGCGCAATCCGCTCAGCTCCATCGGTCTGAACACGGAGCTGCTCGAAGAGGAGCTGGCTGCCCTGCCCCCCGATCGCGCGCCCGAGGCGCAGAGTCTGTGCCGCGCCATCACCACCGAGGTCGATCGCCTTACCGAGATTACCGAAGAATACCTACAACTCGCACGCATGCCCACGCCTCGTCGCCAGGACGAATCACTCGTCCGAGTCGTGCAAAGCGTTGTCGATTTCGTGAGAGACCAGCTACTCACGCGCGGCGTGCGTGTGGAGCTGCAGCTCGACGATAGCGGCCCCAGCCTGGCACTCGACGAGGGGCAGATCCGCCAGGCGATGCTCAATCTAATGCGCAACGCCGCGGACGCCTGCGCAGAGGAGAACGACGCGTGCATCTCCATCTCGGTGAGCCACGACGACTCCTTCACCGAGCTGGTCATTCGCGACAACGGCCCAGGGGTCGACACGGACATGCTCGAGCACATCTTCGAGGCCTTCGTGTCAAGCAAACAATCGGGCACCGGTCTGGGTCTGGCACTCACCCATCAAATCATTCGCGACCACGAGGGCAGCATTGAGGTCGACAACGCCCCCGAAGGTGGTGCGGTCTTTTCCATCAAATTTCCGCATGCTCGGTCGCAGGCTACTTCTTAGCGGCCCGCGCTGCTAAGATGCCTCACGCTCCCATGCCCGCTGATGAAAAGAGAAACCTTGGCGAACGTAGCCCCGTGTCCCTGGTCGTCGATTACGACGGGGCCGAAGAGCTGTACCGCGACTACACCCAGAATCTGTCCAGCGGTGGTGCCTTCGTGCACACGGACCGCGAGCTGCAGATAGGCGACTCCATCCAGCTGCAGTTGTCCTTTCCAAGACTCCTAGCTCCCGTGTGCATCTCGGGCATCGTGCGCTGGGTGCGCTCGGTCTCAGAGAACGACAATGGCGTGGGCATCGAGTTTACCGACTTCGACGAGCATGCCCGCAGCAGGCTCGATGCCGTTCTCAATCACATTCGCGAGCGCGATCCCGAGTACGTCGAGCCCAGCCTGCGCGTGCTCCTGGTCGAGGACAACCCCCATGTGGCGCGGCTCATTCGCGACGGCCTCGAGTCTGGGCGCTACTCGGAAACCGCCTTTGATCTGGTTGGCGCTTCCAATGGAGGCGACGCGCTGGAGATGTTGCTGACCGACACCTTCGATGTGCTGGTCATTGATGTCAATCTGCCGCTGGTCGATGGTCCTACCGTCATCCGTAAGATACGCCAGGAGGCGCGCTACGCCGACTTGCCCGTCATCGCGGTCTCGGCGGGCGGCAAGGATGCCGAGGACGCTGCCATGGAGGCCGGAGCCAGCTTCTTCATCGAGAAGCCCATGCGACTGCGCCAGATCATCGATACGATGAGAAATCTTCTCAATCTAGAGAACTAGCGAGCTGCGGGACGGCTTTGCAGCCTCTCTCGGCTTTGTAGCCTAGCGCTCGCCTCCGGGGCCTCCCGCTCGCATCCGGAGCCTCGCCCCTACCAGCGCTCTTCGATGCTCAGAGCAAAGGAGCGGTAGTCGCCACGCAACGCGCGCGCGCGCGGTGCCAATGCATCGCCGTCTTGCGTCTGCCCGAGCCAGGTGTCGAAGACGAGGGCCCAGTCGCCGCGACTCCAGTCTATGCCCGCGCGGAGCTCGCGACTCTCGGCGCCTCGGTGGGCACGCCCCGGTCGGTAGTCGGCACGCAGCGATAGCGATGTCGTAGCGAAGGCGTATTGAGCGCGCAGACCGGCGGCCCAGGTGGCTACATCGGTCGAGACGCCCACACCGAAGGCGGCGGCAACGCGCCAGTTGCGTCCCCACACGGGCGCGAGCAACAAGCTGCCGGTTGCGTCTGTCCAAAAACGACCGGCCGGCATCTCTTCGAGGCTGACCCGGCCTGCGACCGCGCTCGAGGAAAACCATCCCATCGAGGCGTCGACCTCGATGCCTGCTTTGCCACCGAAACGCGTCTCGCCCGTGAAGCCAGCCGAACGCAGACGGAAGAAATAGAGCTGGCCCGCTTGGTCGAAGTCGACCTGCGAAGGCTCGCCTTTGGATGCCTCGAGCGTCCCGTTCTCGCTGATCCGGGCCACACCAAGCCCGATGGCAAAGATGTCGAAACCGAGGCCATTTTCGACCTGGATGTATTCCCGCTCGGCGCATACCTCCGTGGGCACGGCGAGCCAGGTCGTGAGCCCCGCGGCCGCTGTTAGTAGCAGTGTGCTTGCGCAGCGAAGAGATCCGACTCGACTCACAGGCGCACCCCCAGATCGAATCCCCAACCGACGTCGTCGAAATTGACGGTGCTCACGAGCGACGCGCGAATGAGTACTCGCTCGATGGGATTGAGGGTCAGGCCCGCGCGCATCGTCGAGCGCCGAACCTCCTCGGTGGCCGTGTTCGGATCGTCCCCCTTGCTCAAGTACCAGAGGTTGGCGTGAAACTCGCCGTCGAGCGATACCAGGTTTCGGTACAGCAGCGTGCCCACGCGCAGGGACAGGCCGGCGGAGCGAAGGTCGCGCTTGCGACTCGCCGCGCTGCCGGTGCCATCTAGCTCGGCTCGATCACGCACGCGATGCACATGAAAGCCGAAGTCCAAGCTGGCTTGCCCCGCGAAGGAATAGGGGTAGAGGGCAAAAGCGAGGCCCTTGGCGCTACGCTCGCCCTGCGGAACGAAGACCTGCAGATCGGCGTGACCTCCAGTCTGTCGCGTCGCCATGGCGGCATCGGCGGCGGCACGTGCACGCGCGACTTCCTCCGGTGTCTTCTGGCGCGAGGTGGTGATCGTCGTGCGCTCGATGTAGTCGCCGTTTTGTCGCTCGGTCGTGGTGCTGGTGACGACCGGGTTGAGCGAGGAGCCCTCGGCGATTCCAGCGGCCGCTCCGATGAAGAGGCCCTGGAAGAGCTTGGCGAGATTGCCACTGCGCTCGAAGAGGTGCAGGCCACCACCAGCGAAGGCCGGCCCGGCAGCGCCGACGCCGCCGCTTTGCTGAAAATAGGACAGCTCGTAGAAGCTGCTTGTGTACAGGGGTCGGTATGCGTCGACCTCATCGGCGAGAGCAGGAAACGCATACCCAAGCAATGCTGCGGCGACCAGCGCCGACACTCTGTGCATGCTGGTAGTCTAGCGAATGGGCCGGGGAGCTCGCCACGCTCGTCGCGCCTTCGCGATCAATAGATCGAAGCCACCTCGGCTGCCACCGAACCCTCATGGGAGAAGTCGACAGCCAGATCGCCAAAGCGAGTCTGAAAGTGCATGCGTCCTTGAATCGTGTAGGTCTTTGCGCCCCCCGCCAAGACGCGGGCGACACTCATGGCCGAGCTGGCTTTGAGCTCGAGACGGCCTTTGATCGGAGCGCTGTTCTTTGCAGGGATGGTCTTGCTGAGATCGAAGACGCCGTCGACGGCCTGGGCGTCACCAACCGCCAGTTTCCACTCGACGCGCCGCAAGGGCAGGCTGTAGCCGTTCGGATTGAAGACATCCATGGTCATCAGGCCATCGACACCCGTGAAACTGGCCGAGCGAATCGAAAGCGTATTGACGGTGACCGTTGGCTTCTCGGTCACAGGAGGAAGGGCACCGCAGGCGGCGAGACTCAAAAGGGCGAGCAGCATGAGAGCTTGGAGAGGGGAGCGTTGCGACATGCCCT
The DNA here is from genome assembly GCA_024642805.1 of Kofleriaceae bacterium. GTDB lineage: Bacteria > Myxococcota_A > Polyangia > Haliangiales > Haliangiaceae > NORP324. Next base: position 4,620 of record JAHEAK010000234.1, read on the forward strand.
GTGACGGAGCAAGGCCTGCGCCACTTGTCCCGCCATCAATTCAGCCCGTTACACGCTGGGTGTGAACCCTTGTTCAGAGATGCGGAAGAGCTCTTCACATATGCTCTCGGCCGATTCGGGCGTGTGCGGGCCGGGGCATGCCAGCGTCCCGCTTGCCGCCAGGCCGCCCCACCACGGCCGCCCGGGTCACTTGTGACGAGCCTTCTTCTTGCCCTTGGTCGCGCCTTTGTCGTGCGAGTCGGGCGCGTCAGAGAAGTGCAGGCGCTGAAACATCGCGATGGCCATCGTCACCGGCAGACGGCGCACGCGAGGCACGGGGCTCACGCGCTCGCGGCTCACCTTGACCCCGCCATTTTCGCGCGCCTCGAAGTGGCCATCGCGACGTAGCTCGAGTTCGCCACCGCCCGCCATCAAGACGTCGCCGCGGAAGGAACCCACCGTCGTGTGCTTGCCATGATCGAGAACGACGAGCTCCCCTTTTTTAGTAACGGCAATGGCCCCGTTCTCGCTGCCGATCACGCCTTTGGTGAGCTGGCTGCGAACACCGTACATCTCGACCTGCCCATCCTTGCTGACTTTGGCCACCACTCCCCTCTCATCGAGGATCTCAAAGGCCTCCGCGCGCGCATTTCGCTGGCCGTACTTGGCAATGAAGGCCTCTACCTCGGGACTCTTGGCTTTGCTCGTTGGCGGCGCGGGCTCGGGCCGAATCGGCGCTGTCTTGCCCGTAGGGCCCACTACGGCCACCGTGCTCTTGGTACTCGTGCTGCTCTCACTTGGCGGTGTGGGTGGCGCGGGGCGTTGACGTGCGCGCTCACTCGCCGACTCCATATCGGGTGCAAAGACCTGCGCCAGTGAGCCACCGCTCGCCATGCCATCGACGAGTGCGCCGAGATTGGGAATCTCGGTTAGGCCCTCGAGCTCGGCAAGAGCTTTGGCGTCGGCCGCCGAGCCGCTCAACAAGACGTAGAGGGCAAGGCCTTCTCGTCGCTTGCCGCCGCTCGCTTGCGCAAGAACTCGCGCCCGGTATGTGTCGTAGCTGCGCAGCACCGCCTGGGAGGCAAAGCCGATGATCTTGGCGTCGAGCTCAGGGCGTAGAGCGCCGACAGCGGGCAGCTGCAGGGGGTCGCGACTCAGACCAATTTGTGGATGATCGCCATAGGTATCATCCGCCGCTTTGGCACCGAAACGCTCTTTGATAGGGCTGCCGGGACCGTCGAGGCCAACGCTCACCTGCACGTCGCGCTCGAGCCACAAGGTGTGCGTCTCGATGGCGTAGGTGTACTCCTCGTAGTTGGGCTCCTCGATGGTGACGGGCTCTGACTCAAGTCGTGAGAGGGCGAAGTCGAGGTTGTCTTGGGCAGACTTCTTCTGATCGCGGTGGTACTCGACGTCGTTGGGTTGATCGCCTCTCTCCAAGTAGTAGGCAATCTCCTCGTCTTGCTTGGCGATCTCTTCACGATAGCCGGCGACTTCCTCTTCGATGGCGACGCGCTCAGGGTTTTCGACACTGCGGGTACCGTTTTCGTACTGCTGCACCTCGTTGCGACTGGTCACGTCGACACCGCTCTCCTCGCGACCGAGGGTCACACTCACATCGACCTTGGCGATGCCGCCGGTGCGAACGAAGCGAGAGTCGAGAGTGCCCTCGATGGCCCCCAGGTGCGCGCGCGCGCCACCACCATCACTGAAGGCGACGGTCAGGCGATGCTTGGCCCGCAGATCGGCATAGGCGCTTGCCGACCGGCTCTGGCTCTCGATGGCGTCGAGAGCACCAGCCACGAGCAGGGCCTCATGGGTGTTCTTGAGCTTTTCGGCGCGCGCCTTGAGCTTGGTTGCCCACTCTTCGCCAATCTCAGTCGCGCGCTTGGCGGCCTTCTTGGACTCAAAGAGGGTGGCGACGCGGTTGGCTCTGACATAGGCGGGTCCGAGCTTGCCTTCTTTGTGCAGACCTTCGATGGCCGCCAGTGCGCTGGCGAGGCGCTCCTTCATGAAGGTGTCGATCTCGGGGGCATCCGGTAAGACGCGGCGGGCGTTGGCAAGATGATCGATGGCTTCGTCGAAGTGACCCTCATCAAAGGCCTGGGCGGCTTCCTTGAGCTCTTGCTCCATCCACGCTTGGCGAGTCTTGGCAATGCGCTTATCAGCACTCTTCTGAGAGAAGTTCATGCCCACCGCTGACTGGTACAGCTCGATGGCTTGCTGATACTCGCCGCGCTTAAAGGCCTGGTCACCAGAACGAACCGCGTAAGGCAGTCTCGCGGCGCAGGCCGCCACGAGCAGGGATAGCATGAGTAGGACGAGTCGATGCCGCATCAAGCAAGCATGAACGAGGGCTTCGAGAGTTGCAATCGACGGTCTATCTGGATCGCGCTTGCGGGCCAAGGACGAGCGGGGACCGGCCTTCTCGAGGACCGACTGCTTACTATTGTGAGCAGCAGCAGGCCACGCCTGGCGCGGAGATCGGGGACGAGCAGCCCGCCAGCGTGTCGTAGATCTCACAGTTCGCGTCCTCGTACAGGTACACCGAGTTGCTGCAGCTATCGTTGCACACGGCTCCTCGAGCAGCGCATATGGCATTGCAAGTGCCGCCAGCCGAGGAGGTGCATTCCATGCCGCACCAGCCAGCCGAGCAGGAACCTTGGCAACGGGGTGTCTCGCTGCAGCTGCCGCAGTGCTCGGCATCGTTCATGGTATCGGTGCAAGTCCCCTCGCACGCGGCCCAGCCTTCCGAGCAGGCAAAGCTGAGCGTCGCGCTGGCTTTGGTCGTGTGACCAGCGACGTCGTAGAACTCGGCCACGAAGCTGCGCTGGCTGCTCTCGCCGTACTCGAAGGCAATACTGTTGGACTGATTGATTTGATCCCAGGTGAGCACCAGCTCGTAGGATCCTTCCTGCCCACTGGTAGCAAAGGCACCAAGCGAGCGATCGCCATCGACGAGGGTTCCGCCGATGAGATCATCGATGCCATCAGGATCAGTCAAGACGGCCACGAAGCGAACCGACTCGGTCTCGTCGAACGCAGTAACGTTCGAGC
>JAHEAK010000002.1 GCA_024642805.1 Kofleriaceae bacterium
GCGCAGCTCGGAGGGGTCATGTCCGATGATCGCGCCCAGGCGCTTGGTGATTTGCTCCATGAAGGGACCATTGGTGGTCGCTTCTCGACGAGCGTCGAGCTCGCCATTGGCGATGACGTCACGCATGAGCAGTCGAACGGAGGACTGGTGCTCGCGGCAGAAGGTGAAGGCGTAGTGCACGGCGCGATCGAAGACTTCCCCAGGGCTGCGGCAGGCATCGGGAGCCAGGAGCTGAACCAGCTCGACGATGCCTTCGCCAAGCTTGGAGTACATGGTGTCGATGGCCGCCTCGCGCAGGCCATCCTTGCCGCCGAAGCAGTGGTGGATCATGGCAGAGCTGACCCGCGCATCGGCGGCCAGTTCCCGGAGTGACACTCCGTCAATGCCTCGATCTGCGAAGAGATGGAGGGCGCTATCAAGGATTCGCTGCTTGGTCGCGGCGGCGTCTGCGTTGATTGGTCGTGGCATGGCAATTTCCTAACCGGCCGGTTAATAAGTTACAAGGTGAAAGGCCGAGAGTGCCTCATTAAACGGAATCCACCTCAAAAAGTCTGTCGCGCTGTTTGCGACAGTCTTTCCCAATTTACGCCGCCAATTGCGCCGCGAACTAGAAGGCGACGCGCATGCCTGTAGCGAACATCACATAGCTAGATTTGTAGATGCCCGCATTGAATGGACTCTGCTTCTGCGCGCTGCCCGCAAAGAGAGGCTGTGCGGGATCGGGCGCCGTGCGATCGCCCACGGCGACCATCCCCTGCGCATCGCAGCCCGGATCCTCATCGCTGGGACCGAAGGGCGGCTTGCAGGTATTGGCGACGGTGATCGTCGGTTCCCATACACCACCAAGGCCCAGATCAAATCGATAGCGACCGCGCGCAAAGCCGAGGCCGGTAGCAAAGGTCGCTCGCGCCTTGCCGTCTTGATCCGCGCGCGTCCAGCTCTTGGGAGCGGTCTTGGTGTCGTAGGCCATGCCCGCTCGCACTTCGAACTCACCACCGAGCCCGCGCAGGTGATAGCTGCCACCCAATCGAGTGGAGAGCACATCCTGAAAGCCATGTGGGTTGGCCACTGCGTTCAAGCGACCGCCAGTGATGTCGATGATGCCATCCACTTGCACGATAGAAGTATTCGCAGCCGACCAATCCTCCCAACGAAGATCCAGCTCGATATCTGCCTTTTCGCTGCCGCTGCCATCGCGAAAGATGTAGCGCCCACCGAGGGTGGCGTTCTGGGCGAGATCGATGCTCACGCATGCTTTGAGGGCACCCGGCGCACCGCCTTTGGCGCACTCGACTTCGTTATCGGGACGAGGAACCACCTGGACCATGTCACCAAAGGGACTGCCCGGGCCGATGACCGAGGATCCTTCTCCCTTGGCGCGCACGCTGGCACCCGAGTTCCAGGCCAGCGCCAGCTCGACGTTGGCGTGCGGTCGATAGAGTGCGCCAACGCCCACGGTGGGAACGAACCTGTCGGTGGCGCCATCGAGAGTAAAGGTCGCATCCTGCGCGGGACTCTCTTCGTAGTTGCGCAGCGTCCACACCGTCTTGGTGCCGCTCATCTTGGCGTAGCCCCAGGTTCCTCGAATACCGATGTCGAGATCGTGGCGTGGAGAATAGGCGACCAGGATCGAGGGAAAGGCCGCAACGATTTCTTGCGAGACCACGTCGTAGCGCTGAGGAGCGGGAGCCGTCTCGCCGCTTGGCAATCGCAACTCGCTCTCGAAGGAACGACTCGGCGAGCCCTGCACCGAGTACAGGCCAATGCCGAAACGCAGCGGCCACTCCGAATGGCCAAGGTCGGTCGACAGCGCCAGCGCGGGCAAGACCTGAAAGCCGCCAATGCCGATCAGATTGTCATCGCCGTTCTTCACGCGCGGAAAGGCCTGGCCTTCATAGGCCTGTGCTGGATCCGTACCCGTGGGCTCGTAGCTGCCCTCTCGCTGAAAGCTCAGAGCCAGGCGCAGATAGTTAGCGCCGATGTAGAGCTGCGTTCCATCCAGCTTGGCAAAGCCCGCTGCGTTGTAGGAGATGGCAGTCGGATCGTCTGCCTTGGCTGCAAACGCGCCCGCTCTGCCCTGCCCCGTTGGACCCGCGCCGGGAACGAACAAGCCGCCAGCCTGCGCAGCAGAGCCGCCCACAGCACAAAGACACCATCCGCCGACGAGCAGACCCACCAAACCAGCAGCGCTCGAAGCGCGCAAACCTTGCATGGCTCACCTGTATCACAGCGGCTCGACGTGCTGCCGGGCACGAGGCGCGCTAACGCAAGACCAGTGGCGAAGGCGATCGCGTCACCGATGGCGCCCATGATGGCGGCGCCCATGATGGCGCCCATGATGACGCCCGGGTTCGCGCCCGGGTGGCGCCCGGCTGACGATCACGCCCACGCTTTCGTGATGCTCATCGTTGGCACTGGCTGCAAGAACGGCCAGGTCTAATGGCTTCTTTGTGGACCACTGGCCCCTTCGCTGGCTCGTAATTCCCGCCACATGGAGCTTGGCCTACATTGTGCTTTGGTGTCGGCTCGTCGCTTTTCAATTCCTCTCCCCAAAGGTCCGCACCATGAAGAAGCTCTCGTCACTCGCCACCCTCCTCAGCGCCTGCACCCTCTCGATCGGCCTGTCCCTCGCCGGCTGCGCAGACACTGGCACTGAAGATGGACGCACCGATTCCTTCGGCGGAGCGGGCGCCAAGTCAGACTCCGAATTTAGCGCCTGTCAGCTTTCCGAGGTGCTCAACTTCGTCAACGAGAGCAACACATCGGTAAGTCGCCTCACCCGTGCCGGCCTCTCCACCGCCGTTGCCAAGAACATCTTCGCGCATCGTGTCGGCCCAGACGGAGACATCGGTACCGGCGACGACGACCTCTACGACGACCTCGACGAACTGGATCGCGTCGACTTCGTGGGCCCCGTGGTCCTCGACAAAATGGTCGCCGCAATCCTCAAGCGCTGCGAAGTGGACTTGGCGACCAGGCCCTTCATCAACGAAAAGACCTTCGAAGGTTTCACTGGTGGCGGTTTTCAACGTGACTCGGTCGAGCTCGAAGCAGCCATGACCGTCAGTGGCATAACCGGCGCCAAGCTGCACGAGGTTCTCAACAGCACCGACAGCCGCGATCGCACGGTTTTCTCGCGACTGGCCAAGGCTCGCATCATGGAGGCCTTCACCTACTCGTACAACATCGACGAGATGCCATGGGACTCCGACTCGCACAAGGCCCGCGAAGGCCTGCCACTCCTGCCGCTGTCGATCGAGAGCGACCGCTACACGCCCGACGCAGATAGCGGCGAGCGAGAGCTCAACCTCGGCACCGACATCATGGACGACATCTACTTCGATAGCTTCGACTATCGCCTCACCCGCAGTGATCAGATTCTCCGCGGTCGCATTCGATGGGATACGGCCGACTCGGTTCGTCGTCTCCTGGTTGGCGCGAAGTTTGGTTCCTTCGTTGACGAGAACGGTCTCAAGCGCGCCTCCAAGCTCGACGTTCGCACCGAAGGTGGCTCGCACAAAGACACGATCGAGTTCGACGTGATGCGCGGCAAGGTCAACTGGAACGGCAGCGACAGCCCACTGGAGCCCGTCAAGGAGGTCTACAGCCGACTCAATGAGAGCAACCGCCTTCCCGACATCGGCAACGAGCGCGACGTACTCGTGCTCGACCCAAAGGTGCACATTCGCTCGACACGCGCCCGTATGCACCTGGACCTTGCCCAACAAAACGCTATGCGCGGTTTCTACAACACCGGCCGTCAGCGCATTGGCGAGATTCGTAGCCTCGCGCAAGCAGCCATCGATGAAGGTCGTGTCTCCGGACAAACTCTCACCAACGTCCAGGCCCTCATCGATTTTGCCAACGGACTCACCAGCAACGAACTCATCGCCGAGCGCGCTCGCGCCGCTCTCTTGGCCGTCGACTCAGGCATGACGGTCAGCGTCGCGAACATTGGCCTTCCTGACCAACTCGGCTCCGCTGCCAGCAACTTGCTCGACCTCGAGAAGAACCGCATCGTCGCCGATACCGTCGACGAGCTCTTCCACGAGTTCGGTTCGATGGTCGACGACCTCGACCGCGAGATGACCGGCACCAGTGGCCTTGGCAATGACGAGTTCGTTCCGATGTTCGTGGTCTGGCAGCGCAGCGTCGATGCCTCGCTGAAGGTCAAGCGCACCACCAATGCCTTCCTGGCTCGCTACGAGAGCATCGACGCCGCCAGCAACAAGGCCGACCAGATCGCCGCGTTCAACGCCTTTGGCCAGCAAGAGCTGGCTGCCAACAACAAAGACTTCGAGGACTTCAAAACGGTCACCGACGCTATCTGGGGCGACCTCGGCAAACACCTGGCCTTCGAGACCACCAAGACCAATCAACGCCAGGTCGAATCGGCTGGCTCGATGGCGAAAGGTCTGTGGTTCGATCAAGCTCGCGAGACCTACGTGCCCTCCTCGAGCCGTCCGTTTGGCAACTTCATCATCGACACCATGGACATGACGGAGATGCTCACTCGCGAAGAGTGGCTTGGGCTCTCGGCCGATGAGCAGAAGATTTCCTCGCTCTTCGACCCCGCCAAGGTCTTCCACACCGTGCTGGTCAACGAAGTACAAATCGAGCTCGGCAACGAAGCTCCCTACGTCGAGCGAGTCGCAGAGCTGAAGACCAAAGTCGATGCCGGCAGCGCCACCGACGACGACCTCAAGGCTCTCGCTGGTGCAGAGATGGTCTTGGGCGAAATGAGCGACGCACTCATCTACCTCAGTGACGTGAAGAAAGACGGCCTGCTCAAGCGCCTCGACGATGGTGGCGCCCCAAATGGCATCGACTGGGTACCCTCCACCGACTCCAAGGGCACCACGGCTCTGCTCCGTCTCGGCGACATGGACTAAGGCTTCATCGTAGCTCGCATCCACACCTAGCGCGAGGCGACTCGTGAGAATGGCGGTTCGGCAATAGCTTGAGCCGCCATTTGCACTTCGCGCTCGTCGCGGGCACCGCTGAGGTAGATGACTTCGGCCTCCTCATACAGGTCGGCTGGCGTGACCACCAGATGGTCGTGCTCGAGGCGACTCGCCCAGGCCACAAGCTCCGAGCAATAGAAGCGGGTTTCATCGTCGAACCCGAACATGCCGCGGTAATCAAAGTTTGCGCCGAGCACGGAGCGAGCACGTGCCACCGTCTCACGCCCGCTCTGCTCACTCGCGCCCACCGGACGCACCACGACCGCGTAGCGATTGCGAGCCAGGAGCGATTCCAGAGGCACCTCCCGAACGTGTGGCCGGATCGCTTCGATGATCGTGCCCCGTTCGGCATCGTAAACCACGGCATGAGAGAAGCTCTCACCCGCCGTCATACCGACGATGGCGTCGCCAGTCTTGGAGTAGGATCGCGTGAGAATCCAGTCGCCGCTGCGAGCCACTCGGCGAATGTCGCGAGCCCACATCTCGGTGACGTCTTGATTGAGGCGCGCGCTCCGTGGCTTCTCGTGTACCAAGGAGCCAGAACAACCCGCAGCCGTAAGGGTGCTGCCTACCAGCAGCAGTGATGCAACGATTCGCAGTGAGAACATACGCCTCGGTAGTGCTCGTCCCATGCCAGCCGCAACACCGTGATTCCTCGCGCCCTTCTGGTGAAACCGTCACCAGGTGACACCGATGGCGTCAGCTTCTCACCAGTTTGCTGGCCAGAGGCTAGTTGGTTGGAGCTTCCTGTAAGAGCCAGTCAAGCTTGGCAATCAGATCGCCGACGGCGGACGGCCCTTTGATAGAGCCCTCGAAGACGCGTTCGCTAGCTGTACCGGCGCTGGTAGGCAAGGCGAAGCGCGGAATCATGCTTCCCGTGTAGCCGGCCTGATCCAGGCGCTCTTGGTCGACATCGAAGTCGAACTTCAGAAAGCGCAGACGATCGAATCGATTGGGCAAGGCGTCGTCGCGAAGCGCGCCGAGGAAGTATTCACATGGCTCGCACCAACTGGCCCCGACATAGACCACCAGTTGCCTCGAATCAGCTTCGGCCTGCACGAGTGCTTGCCGTACCAACTCGCTCACGGGCCCTGGCCCCGCCAACACCAAATCTGGCCGTGGCTCCTCCTGCACCGGAGGCTGGCCTTTGGGTTCGCAAGCGCCGACCAAGAGGCTGCCGCAGGCAGCGACCACGACGGAGACCAAGAGCTGCGCGTTCATGCGATTGTCGGTGACTGTAGCAAATCCACCACGCCCAGTCCGGTCCTCAACCTGGCCCGGAGGCTAGGTCTTTCTGTACTAGTTGCAACGACTTGTGCGCGGCTTCGGGTGCGGCACGCCCCTTGCTGTTCGTTGCCGCATAACCCTCTTAACTAGAGCCCCCGACCTGGAGCCCCTTATGACTCGCACAAGCCAAGCCACCCTCGTTGCTCTCACCGCCCTTGCTCTGAACGCCTGCGTCATCTCAAGCGGCGATTCGCGCCTGACCCTCGACAACCAGAGCGACTTTGCCATCTATCAGGCCTATCTCGCCGAGGTCAACCAGCCAAGCTGGGGCCCAGAGCTTCTGCAAGGCAGTGTCCTCTATCCCGGTGATAGCCTCGAGATTCACTCCGTCGACTGCGGCACCTACGACGTGCTCGTCTACGATCAATTTGGCGCCTCCTGCGAACTCAACAATCTCGATCTCTGCTTCGACGATGCGCTCTGGGTCATCACCAATTCGACCCTGGCCACCTGCGCCATCTTTCAATAGCGACCGTGCCCAGCGTGGCGCGCGTTCGGGCCGGGCTGGTAGGCTCGGAGCTGGATGCGCGCCATCTCCATCAAGTGCCCCAACTGTGGTGGCAGCCTCGAAGCTCCCGAGACCGCACAAAAAGTGGTCTGTAGCTACTGCGGCACCCACTCGCGCATCCAACACCGCACTCGCATCCTCGAGCGCAAGATCCAGCTGCCTCCGCCGCCTCCCCAGGAGCGACACATGCCGGTCGCTAAGCAGCGGCACGGCACGCGCTGGGTTTTTGGTCTAAGTAGCCTCTTGCCATTGGCAATCGCCGCTGGCAGCAGCATCTACGCCATGAAGAGCAGTGGTGAGCTAGCCAAGATCGGCGAAGCGATTTCGCAAGCACGCGATGCCATCCAACCTGCGAGCGCAAGCGCCGCCGTCGGTCGCCCCGCAGGCAGTGGCAGCCTCTTGCTCCACGACGTCAATGGCGATGCCGCCCCGGATATCATCCTGCAAGTTCGTTACGTCAGCGACAAGGATCGCTATCGCCTGGCTGCGTACGACGGACTCAGCGGCGAACGGCTCTGGGAGTCGAAACCCTTTGGCAACCACAGCGACGCTCTCGATGGCAAGACGGGGCTGCTAGGTGATTTTCTGGTGCAATCCGATAGCCGGGGAAACATGTCGGCATTCTCGGCCAGCACAGGCGGCTCGCTATGGAAAATCTCGATGGGCGAGAAGCTCGACGAGATGTGTGGCATCGACGATGCGCACCTAGCACTCGGCTTGCGCGACAAGAATTGGAAGAGCCTGCAGCTTAGCGACGGAGCGCTCACGGCCCTCGACGGGCGCCCTTCGGGTTGTCGCGAACTGAGCGAATACAAGAAGCGCGGACACCCGGAGGAAATCTTCGCCTCCAGCTCGCGCAAGCTGCGAGTACCCAAGCTCAAGATCGATGGCTTCAAAGCTCGCGACTCGCTCGAGCTCGCCGACGCGCCAGGACGCCACTTGCTACTTGGCCACAAGATGCCTGGCACGCGCGTTCCCATGATCGCTTTGATTCACGACAGCCAACTCGACCAGAGCGACGACGAGGGGAGTGGCTCGAGTCGTCGCAAGCCGAGCCGTGGCAAAGTGAAGCTGGTCTTGGATTGGAGTTCCGAACTACCGGCCCTCGATCCGCTGCGAGTCAGACAAGGCGCCCCGGAGCTGGTTGCCATGAACTCGCTCTTCGTCGCCGCCGTGTACGAGCCCGACGAAGGCCCCGCCCACCTCGTGTGCTTTGCGCGCGAGGGTGGCACACGCCTGTGGGACAAGCCGGTGCCCGGTAATCGCTCGCCAGTCTTGAGCGCGATAGATATCGCCAGCGCTCGGGTCTACATCAGCCAATGGGGCCGCATCGACGCCTTCGATGCCGGCGATGGCCAGCTCGTCTTCACCCTTGGCGAGTGAGAGAGCTTAGGCACCGAGCGGCGCAAAGAGTCCGTCGACATCGTCAACGCTCAGATCGAGGCCGCCGCTACCGCCGCCCTCGAGGATGCTGTCGGCCAGGAAGCGCTTGCGCCGCTGCAGATTGAGCATCTGCTCCTCGACACTGCCAGCAACGATCAAGTTGTAGACGAAGACCGGGTTCTTCTGGCCGATGCGATATGCGCGATCGGTGGCCTGGGCCTGCGCCGCTGGGTTCCACCATGGGTCGAAGTGAATCACCGCATCCGCGCTGGTCAGATTGAGGCCGGTGCCTGCGGCCTTCAGGCTGAGCAGGAAGACGTCGGATTCGCCGCCCTCGAAGGCATCGATCTCCGCCTGGCGATTTCGAGTCGAGCCAGTGAGCATCTGATACTTGGTGTTTCGCTCGGTGAGCTCTGCGGCCATCAGATCGAGCATGCTGGTGAACTGGGAGAAGATGAGGATGCGCCGGCCCTGGCTGAGCAAGTTGGGCACGAGCTCGAAGAGCAGCTCGAACTTGGCGGACTCTTTGACCAGCTCGGCGCCACGCACGTTGACCAAGCGCGGGTCGCAACATACCTGGCGCAGCTTCATGAGCGCATCCAGGATGGCAATCGTCGAACCCGCCAGGCCCTTGGCGCGAATTACCTGCCGCACGCGGGCATGCGCGGATACTCGGATGCTCTCGTAGAGGTCGCGCTGGCTGCCGGTGATGTCGACGGGGCGCACGATCTCGGTCTTCGGGGGCAGCTCGGTAGCAACTTCTTCCTTGCGGCGCCTGAGGATGTAGGGCTGCACCACTTCGCGAAGCTGCTCGAGCCGCTCGGTCTTGCCCTCGCGCTCGATGGGCAGGCGATACTTGTTGCGAAAGCGTCTGGAATCGCCGAGCAGACCGGGCATCACGAAGTCGAAGAGCGACCAGAGTTCGCCCAGGTGATTTTCCACCGGCGTGCCCGTGATGCACAGCGGGTAGTCGCACTTGAGCTGTTGCACCGCCTTGTGCACCTGGCTGTGGCTGTTCTTGATGGTGTGCGCCTCGTCCAGCACCAAGAGATAGAAGGCTTGCTGGCTCATCTCTTCCAGATCGCGAGTCAGACACGGATAGGTGGTGATGACGATGTCGGACTCGGCAATCGCGCCGAAGTGCTTGCGGCGGCGAGGACCGTGCAAGACCAAGGTGCTCAGCTGCGGTGCGAACTTTGCGATCTCGCGCTGCCAGTTGCCGACCAAGCTGGTGGGCGCAACCACCAAGCATGGCTTGTCCATGCGACCGCTGACCTTCTCGGTGAGAAAGTGAGCAATGGTCTGCAGGGTCTTGCCAAGACCCATGTCATCGGCAAGCACGCCACCGACGCCATTGGCTCGCAGAAGCTGCAAGAAGCTGAGGCCAACCCGCTGATAGGGGCGCAGCGTTGCCTGAAGTCCAACGGGCGGTTCGGCGAGCTGTTGCTCATGACCACGACGCAGGGAGACGCCCTTGTCGAACACTCGGGTCTGCCCGCTCCAGTTGAGTGTGCCGGGCTCTTCGCCTTCGAAAGCGATGCCGAGCTGGCCAAGGGCGCCAGCGTGGACGTCGGAGAAGTGCAGCTTGTTGCGGCGCGCGCCGCCCTCTTTGTAGAGATCGGTGAGCACTTGCATGACCAGCTTGAAGCGCTCGGTCGGAATCGTGACGTACTGGCCCTCACCGATGGGGAGGGCCACGCAGCGCCGATAGCTGCGCATGAGACCTTCGAGGGTCTGGGCGTTGCTCTGCTCCAGATACTCGAGCAGCACCGGTAGGAGGTTGACCTGCGAGCCTTCGAGGTGAACGCCGAGCTCTAGGTTGAACCAATCGCTCTCGTCCTTGGATTTCTCGCCGTCGACGTGGGCGTACCACTCGCTCTCTGCATCGACGACCTTCCACTTGTAGTCGGAATCGACGGAGACCTGCCAGCCGAGCGCGCGCAGCTGCGGCACGCAGTAGGCGCCGAAGGTGCAGATGCCGTGCACGTCGCCATCGACCTGCACCATGTAGTCTGCTTCCGAGCCTGGCACCGTCGCGTAATCGTCGAGGCAGCCGAGCTCGACCGCACCGAAGCTCTCGACGAGGTAGCGCGCGTGTGCTTCGAACTCGCGATCGCGTTCGAGGACCTGATAGTCGCCTTCGGCACCGCAAAAGACCTTCGAGGAAATGTCACTCGAGGACACCTTTGTGCCGCCGTAGTCAAAGCGCAGGGAAATGACTGCCGCCTCGATCTCCTGGTACTTGGGCTGATAACTATCACTGACGTCGACCAAAAGTTTGTCAGTGTAGAGTCGCAGGGAGGGACGCGGCCGTACCTCGGGTCTTTGGGATGGCCTGTACGACGTGTTGGCAGTGCCAACATCAGGCGAAGCAAACGACATGGTTCATCACTATCGTTCCCCGATCGCCTGGGCCAGTTTTTGGCGAGCGCAATGACCCGGAATCCTGTGGATAACTGCCTGTTTGCTGCTCTGCGGGAGCAAAAGAGCCGCCTGGAGATCTCTCCTGACGGCGCATTTTTGCTGCGGGTTTTTATGATCGCGAAGCGGCCGCGCGCTGGCCCGCGCAGCCGCCCCCGTGGTCACTCAAGGTGGTCACTCAAGGTGATCATCTGGGCGATCACCATTCAGCGATTCTCACTCGACGATAGCGGTGAGACGCCAGCTGTTGAGCACCCCGACATCCGCGCGCGCGCTGTCGACGACGACCAGGCGATACTCACCGGCCAGATCGCTGCCGTTGAAATCATCGAGGGAGAGATCCAGCGAGAGGTCATCGGCGCCGCCGCCTGTGCGATCGTGAAGAACAACCGCCTGGCTGCCGCGATGCAAAGACACGCGCAGGTCGCCGCGGTAGCTGTGGCTGATGGCGACTTCCACGTGCAGGCCGACGATGGTACCGGCGTCGCTCACGTTGATGCTGCTGCCAACACCGACCACGTCGTTGTCGGGAATGCTCAGCCCACCAGGACCTTCGTAGACATGCTCGGTGCCAGTGCTTTGGCACGAAGGCTCGGCGCTGCAGGCGGCGTCATCGCAATCGGTGAGGTTGTTGCCATCGTTGTCGACGCCGTCGTCACACTGCTCGGCGGCGACAATCTCAGGAAGGCCGGCCGTGCGCACGCTGCCGTACTCGCGAACGTAGCGGTACGAAATGCAGCCGTAGCCTGGGCCCCATTTGCTGCTGATGCCGAAGCCAGAGGTGCCCCAGCTGTTCTTGAAGACGTAGCAGCCCTTCTCGTTGACCACGTTGCCGTTGCCGTCGACGACGGGGTTACCGTCCTGGTCGAGAGTCGGCATGAGTTGATCGTCGTCCCAACCGATAAGCAGGATCGAGTGACCGGCACGCTTGACCAGGCTCAGCTCCTTGTCCTTTGCGCTTGGGTAGGTCACGAAGCCCTGGTCCCATGACTGCATGCTGCGACCGAGCTCGGAGAGGCGGTGATTCCAGCTCTGATAGAAGAAGGTCAAGCCGACGATGGCACCGGTGCCCGTCGATTGGATGTGCGACTTGATGTCGTCTGGGTGCAGCCATCGGCTGGTTGGCAAGAAGTACTTCTGCGCGTTCTTGATGGCGTCGCTCGGGTGACCGTTGGTGTAGCAGAGGGTCGGCTGATCATCTTCGCCTGTGCAGGCGGGATCCTCGCCAACGCCCCACTGATTCTCCTGGTAGGGATAGGTGGCCTCGTCGACGATTCCGAAGCGGCTGATGGCTTCGAGATTGGAGGTGGCGTTGGAGCCTGAGGTGTTGGGAAAGCTGTTGACCTGGAACTTGGCAGCCCACTGCAGGTACTGCTCCGAGAAGTCCGGCGAAAGGCTGCTGCCCTCGACGATGTACAGGTGCTCCATCAGAGCGACCGTCGAGAAGATCGAGCACACGCCGCGATGGCCCTGGCTGCGGACGGGCGATTGCCGGTTCAACAAGGTCGAGTTTTCAGCTGGCAGAATCTCATCGGCCTTGCGCTCGATGCGTGCGATGTCGTCGGCTTTGGGCGCGCCGGCCAAGAGCTCATCGACATTGGCGAGCGGTGGATCGTCGTTGTAATCAGAAGAGTCGCCGGTGGCGGCCGCGCAGGCGGCTAAGGAGGTGCTGAGGGCGAGGACTAGGCTGGCAGTTCGTGCGGATTTCATGATGGTGCTCCAGTGGGGGGATGGCGGGGGAACCAACTCGAGGAGCTATGTACCCTGCTAGGCTCGAGCAGGCCAGCTAAGAGTTTTTAGCTACTGATTAGCCCGCCTTATACCTCTCGCTTATTGATATCCGCTGGAAAATGCTGCTTTCTGGCCCCCGCCGGGCCCGCTGCCTATGCTGCGGGCAATGAGTCTTCCGCGGGAGCAAGTGTGTAAGGGCTGCAGTCTGGTGGTGCAGCCGGGCTATCCCAAGTGCCCCAGGTGCAAGATGCCGCTGCCCAAGTTCGAGGCACCGCTGGCAACCGTGACCAAGGCGGGCCAGGTCAAGGGCGGCACCTCCATCGAAGAAGAAGAGAGTGGCTCGGGCATGATGCTCGTTGCTGGCGGCGTGGCCCTGGTGGCGCTGATCGGCGTCGTGCTCGTGGTCCGAAAGGACGACCCCAAGCCGACCCTAGATCGCCGCGACCAAGTGCGAGAGCGCCGGGGCCAGGAGCGCGATGTCGCGCCCCGCCCAAACGACGATTCGCAAATTGGCATCTCCACCGAGCCGGAGGAGCTTAGCCCAGAGCAGCAGCGCCGGGCCGCGCTGGCCGAGTTGGGCCAGTCGCTCAGTGAAGCTCGATTGTGGGCAACCGTCGGCCTCGACCCAAGCGCCGAAGGCATCATCTCGATCGTCTCGAGCGCCTGTGAGCAAGATGAAATGCAGCCGACCCTCTTGGCCTCGGCGGCCGCTCTGAAAGAGGTCGGATTTAGCGCGATTCGCTGCGTGGCCAAGGCCGGCGCGCAGGTCTTCGAGCTACCCCTGTAATCACAGCCCGCGGCGCCCCTCGCCTTGCCGAGCGTCGGGGCTCGGCGGCTCTTGTAGTCATAGGGCGGACGCGTACACTTGCCAGGCCGTGTCTGAATCAGCAAGCCGACCCCGAGACTTCATCCGCGACATGATCGATGCCGACCTGGCCAGTGGCAAGCACACCGGCGTGGTTACGCGCTTTCCGCCCGAGCCAAACGGCTATCTGCACATCGGTCACGCCAAGTCGATCTGTTTGAATTTCGGCCTTGCCGAGCAATACGGCGGTCGCTGCAACCTGCGCTTCGACGACACCAACCCCGCCAAGGAAGATCAGGAGTACGTCGATTCGATCGCCGCCGATGTGCGATGGCTCGGCTTTGACTACGGTCCCGAACCGCTCTTCGCCTCTGACTACTTCGAAGAGATGTACCAAATTGCTATCAAACTGATTCGTGAGGGCAAGGCCTACGTCTGCGATCTCAACGACGAAGAGATCAAGGAGTATCGCGGCTCCCTCAAGGAAGCAGGCAAGCACAGCCCCTATCGCGATCGCAGCGTCGAGGACAATCTCGATCTCTTCACCCGCATGCGCGCCGGCGAGTTTGCCAACGGCGCCAAGGTGCTGCGCGGCAAGATCGACATGAGCGCGTCGAACATGAAGATGCGCGACCCCCTGCTCTACCGCATCCGGCACGACGAGCACCATCGCACCGGCGACGCCTGGCCGATCTATCCCATGTACGACTACGCGCATCCACTCGAGGATGCTATCGAGGGCATCACCCACTCGATCTGCACCCTCGAGTTCGAGAACAATCGCGAACTTTACGACTGGGTGGTCGACAATGCCGGACTGCCCTGCAAACCCGAGCAGACCGAGTTTGCCCGTCTGGGGCTCGACTACACGGTGATGAGCAAGCGCAAGCTCCTGCAGCTGGTCGAGCAAGGGCATGTGAGTGGTTGGGACGACCCACGCATGCCCACCATTGCCGGTATGCGTCGGCGCGGCTACCGCCCCGAAGCCATTCGTCGCTTCTGCGACATGATCGGAGTCGCCAAGAACAACAGCGTGGTCGACATCGGCAAGCTCGAGTTCGCTGTGCGCGACGACCTCAACCAGATCGCGCCGCGCGTGATGGCCGTCCTGCGACCGATTCGTCTGGTCATGAGCAACTATCCTGCGGGCAAGAGCGAGCAACTCGTCGCTCCCTACTTCCCTGCCGACATCGGCAAGCCAGGCGAGCGCGAGCTGTGCTTTGACCGGGAGCTCTACATCGAGGCTGACGACTTTGCGGAGGAGCCAGAGAAGGGCTTTCGGCGGCTAGCGCCGGGGCGTTGGATTCGTCTGCGCTACGGCTATTGCGTGCGCTGCGACGAAGTCATCAAAGATGATGCCGGCAAGCTGCAGGAAATCCGCTGCACCTACGATCCCGCCACCCTTGCTGGCGAGGGCCCGGCCGGCGAAAAAGTCTGGGGCGTGATTCACTGGGTCAGTGCGCGCCACTCGCTGCCCGCCGAGGTGCGCATCTACGATCGCCTCTTTAAGGCCGAGCGACCTGACGCTGGTGACAACTTCTTGCAGCACATCAACGAAGACTCACTGCACAGCCGCATCGCCCGGGTCGAGCCCAGCCTGGCCAGCGATAGCGCCGACACGCACTTTCAATTCGAGCGCCAGGGCTACTTCGTCAAGGACAGTGTCGATTCGAGTTCAACCGGCTTGGTCTTCAACCGCGTCATTGGCCTGCGCGACTCATGGAACAAGCAAAGCACCGAGTCGGAGGCGGCGACGACGCCCACCGCCAAGAGTGCACGCAGCGCGACCCGTCCCAAGAGCCGCAGCAAGGCCGAAATCCGCGCGGGCGCCCGCGAGCGACATCCCGTACTCGCCGAGCGTTTTGCGCGCTATCAGGAGCAAGGTCTCAGCGAGGGCGATGCCGACCTCTTGTCGGGCAGCCCGGCCTGGGGTGAGCGCCTCGAGACCCTCCTCGGCGCGGGCTTGTCGATCGATGTGGCGGCCAAGTGGCTCATCCACGAGCAGCCGCGCGAGCAGGACGAGCCCATCGTCTTCGCGAGCGAGCCCGCTGAGTTCGTTGCCCTTGTACAGGCCGCCGAGGGTCGCATCTCGACCGCCGCGGCACGCAAGCTCTGGGCGCAACTTGCCCACGAGAAGGGCAGCGCGGAGAGCAGTATTCGCGACCAAGGCCTTGAGCAGCGCAGCGACGACGCCAGCATTTTGCCGCTGGTGAGCGCAGCCATCGCCGCTCACCCCGACAAGGTGGCCGCCTACCGAGGCGGCAAAGAGGCTCTCTTGGGATTTTTCGTAGGCCAGGTCGTGCGCGAGTCCAAGGGCGCGGCCAACCCCGAGGCGGTCAAGGCCCTGCTGGCGGCAGAGCTCGCCAAGTAGGCCCGGCCTTTGTCGGGGATCCGACGGCCTCAGTCGTTGCGCAAGAGGATTAGCTTGTCCTCGGACTCGTCGATGAGGCCGAGGTCGAGGTCGCCGTCAAGGTCGAGGTCGACAAGGAGCGCGCAGCTAGCGTCTTCGGGCGAGTCCCACTCCATGATCTTGCTGAAGCTGCCCGTGCCGTCGTTGCGCCAGAAGTACCAGTCGCTCTTGCTGCCGCCAAAGCTAGAGGTCACCCAATCCAGATCGCCGTCGCCATCGAGATCGCCGATGTCGGTGGCCGAGGTCGAGGGGTCTGTGCCGTAGAAGCTGGCCTCGCCGAGGCCACCAGAGCCGTCTCCGAGCAGGATGGCGCCGTTATCAGAGAAGCCGCCTGCGACCGTGGCATCTGCCTCGCCATCACCACTGAGGTCGCCCGTCACGATCATCCACAGGCCAATGGGTCCCTGGGTCGTGCTGCGCAAGTTGAACTCGCCCGAGCCGCTTCCGGTGAGGACCGAGATGATGCCGTCGTCATGACAACCGACCACTAGATCGAGAAATCCGTCGCCGTTCATATCTGCCGCCGAGAGTCCCCACTCGGCGTTGCAGCCACCATCAAAGATCTGCGCAGCTGCAAACACGCCCTGCCCATTATTGCGAAGCAGCGAGAGGCTGCCCTCTCCACCGGCATTGCTGTTGACGATGTCCATGTCGCCGTCGCCATCGGCATCGAAGGCCACGATGCCGCGTGGCGTCGACCCGGAGCTGTATTCTGTCTCGGGCGCGAAGGTGCCGTCGCCGTTGCCGAGCAAGACCGACACCCCGCTGCCGATGTTGGCGACCGCGATGTCGGTTTGGCCGTCGCCGTTGAAGTCAGAGCTGACGTTGGGCGAAGGACGAATGCCCACTCGATATTCGTTGGCCGACTTGTTCAGCATGCCAGTGCCATCGGCACCGTTGAGGAAGATGACCAGGTCTTCGCTCTTCTCGTTGACCACCGTGATGTCGGGATAGCCGTCCTGGTTGAGGTCGGCGGCCACGCCACCATAACTCTGACCGAAATCACCACCGGCGTTCTTGCTCGACAGACTGGCGATCTCGGTGAAGCTCATGCTCGCCGGCGTCGAGCCCACGCGAAACTGAAAGGAGTAGCCACCTGGCCGCATGCTCGCGCCCTGTGCGCCAGTGAGGGAGTTGGCGACGACCACGTTGACTTGCTCGCCCGGGATGAAGGCGCGAGTCGAGTCGAGCACCAGCACCCGAGGGTCGTCTGGTGACAGGGACGCGCCCCGATGCGCCCCACTCCACTCGCCAAAGGCCCACAGGGTGTCGTCGCTGATGCTCTCTGCGGCCAGGTCTCGATCGAAGTGCACTTGCACGAGGGCCGCATCGCGACTGACGATGGCATTGCGCGCCGGCGAGGTGGCCACCACGCGCAGCTCCGAAGGGTCGGCATCGAAGTCCGGCGCTGCGTCGCTTGGGATGCCCGCGTCGGTGAGGGGCACCTTGTTGTCACCGCAGGCGAGCAGCAGCACAGAGCACATCAAAACGCGGCGCATGCTGAAATCTAGTGCCTCGGGGGCAACAGAGCAAGTAGGCGCCCGCGCTCGAGGCCCTTGCTTCCTCGTGCACACACTCAGTACCCTGGGCCAAGGTCTTCGTTATGCCGTCTCACCCGTCCCGCCACGCGCTTCGATCTCTAGCCCTGGTCTCTTGCATCTCGTCCTGCACGCCTTCGACAAAGCCAGCGCCCACTTCACCCGACACAAATTCTTCCCATCGGCAACAAGCTCTTGGAGGCTCCGAATTTGGCTTTCAGAAGCTCATGAAGGCTCGCTCGATGACGGGCGCGCCCCTGGCCATCGAAGCCCGGCCCACCGTGGTGGTCTTCTTTGCCTCTTGGTGTGGCCCTTGTCGCGCCGAGCTCGCCAACCTTGGTCGGCTGCACGAGAAGCACCCGGGCGTGCGCATCATCGGCCTAAATTCCTACGAAGATTTTCGCGACTACTCCGACACGCAACAACTGCGCGCCTTTCTCGACAGCAATGCGCCCTGGATGACGGAAGTCGTCAGCGCGGACGAAGCCATGCTCATCGATTTTGGCAGGGTTCCGCGCATACCGACCCTCTTGGTCTTCGACGCCAGCGGAAAGATCTCAGCCGAGTTTCGCCGCGATCAGCGCAGGCCGCCTTCCTATGAAGAGCTTGAGAGCGCCGTCACCAATGCGGCCAAGGCGGCCAAGGCTCTCTGAGCGTTAGCCGGTGGGGCCTGGACGTGGCAGGGCCCAGGCGGCGCAGGTAGAAACACCTCGAATCGTCAATCTCGAATCGTCCACCTCAAGACGGCAAGCGACTACGACACCAGAGCCACCGCCACCAGGGTCAGTGCTGCCGATCGCATGGGCCGCTTTAGCAGCCTGCTAGGACCCGGAGCCTTCGCCCTTCACGCTGTCGATCCATTGCTGTACTTGTTGCGCGAGGACGGGCAGCGTCACGGCCCCTTGGCGCAGCACGGCATCGTGAAAGGCCTTAAGGTCGAAAGAGTCGCCGAGCTCCTCTTTGGCGTGGGCGCGCAGGCGCAGGATCTCGAGTTGCCCAACCTTGTAGGCCACCGCCTGTCCAGGCCAGCTGATGTAGCGATCGACTTCGTTTGCGATGTTGCCGAAGGTGAGTGCGGTGTGCTCGCGCATGAAGGTCTCGGCTTGCTCGCGGGTCCAGCCCTTGGCGTGGATGCCGGTGTCGACGACCAGGCGCGAGGCTCGCCACGCGTCATAGCTGAGCATGCCCATGCGGTCGAGATCGCCTGAGTACATGCCCATCTCGTCGCTCAGTCGCTCGGTGTACAGCGCCCAACCTTCGACGAAGGCAGTGGATCCGCCGTGGCGGCGAAAGAGAGGCAGGTCCTGGCGCTCCTGGCTGATGGCAATTTGCAGGTGATGGCCAGGAATGGACTCGTGATAGGCCAGGACTTCCATCTCGTAGCGGGGCCGCGTCTCTGGCTTGTAGGTATTGATGAAGTACTCGCCAGGCTTTTCGCCGTCAGCGTGGGGCTGCTTGTAATACGCAATCGTGGTGTAGGGCGCTTCGTAGTCTGGAATCGCCACCACACGGCAGTCGGTCTGCGGCAAGATGCCAAAGAAGCCGGGGATGGTTGCCTTGGCCTTGGCGAGGGTGGCCTCTGCCTTGGCGATGATTTCATCCGCTGTCGAGAAGTACAGCGAGGTGTCGGTGCGCAGGTGCTTGAGGGTTGCCGCCAGGCTCTTGGCCTTGAAGAGCTTGGCGCCCAATACGCCCATCTCTTTGTTGATGCGAGCAATCTCCGCCAGGCCAAGCGCGTGAATCTCGTCGGCGCTCTTGGCCAGGTTGATGTGCCCACGGATGCTGGCCTCGTAGCAGGCAAGACCGTCGGGGAGCGCATGCACGCCGATGGTGGCGCCCTCGCGCCCCTTGGCAAGCAGCTCGTCTTGGAGCAGCTGCTGATAGCGTGCGAAGGCCGGCTTGATCTCGCTGTCGACGAGGGCGCGCAGCTGGTTGGCGAGTGCTGCTCGCTCTTCGGGGGTGCCATCGCCCAAGGCCTCGATAGCGGCGGCGGGCTTGAGCAGCACCCATTCGCTCATCGGGGCATCGATCTGTCCTTTGACCATCGCCACCGTGCGGCGCAGGGTTTCCGCGTTGGCCACTCGCCCCTGCGCCAGACCGCTGCGCAGGTTGGCAATCTCGTTGTCGACCATCTGTGGGATCTGGGTGTAGCGCGCGAGCAGATGCCGTGCGGATGCTAGATCCTCTACCTTGTGGTCTTCGGGAAGGGTGTTGGCCTCGCCGATCGGATTGGAGCGCGGGGAAACCGACCAGCGGAAGTTCTCGCACACTTCGCGATCGATGTCGCGCTCGAGCTCTTCCACAAAGAGGGAGAGGGTAATCCGGTCGCGCTCGGAATAGCTCGCGGTGTCGAGAGCCTGTGCCCGGTGCAGGGTTTCGCGCAGCTCTTGACGATGTTCGAGTTGTGCGCGCTCCGAGTTATCGCCGAGCTTGTCGTCGAAGCGATGATCGCCCATCGTCGTTGCATAGACCGGGCTCTGGCGCATCGCGCGGTCCCAGGCATCGACGAGTAGCGACTGCAGCTCGGGATTGTCGACGCCAGCTTTTGCCTGGGCGGCCAGTGGCGAAGCGGTCTGCGATGCGCCCTTGCCCTGCACCTCCTCTTCGCTGTGCGTCGGCGGCGTTGGCTGCACGGCGCCTTTCGATCCGCCACAGGCGGGCAAGAGAGCCAGAAGAAAGGCGGTCGTGGCCGTTTTGAGCATGCGGCCTGTGTACCGCGTGAGAGCGGCCCAGGCTAGCAGTGCGCGGCGAAACTGCCTGCCGAGACCTGGCCTGCGCGGCGCCCCTGGTACTCTCCGCGGGCCATGAAGGTTCATCTCATCGACGGCACATTCGAGCTCTTTCGCGCGCATTTCGGTGCGCCCCCCGGCACCTCGCGCTCGGGACAGGAGGTCGGGGCAACTCGTGGGCTCGTGCGCTCGATGGCGGCGCTCTTGCGCAAGCCAGGTGTCACGCACATTGGCTTTGCCTTCGACACCGTAATCGAGAGTTTCCGCAACCAACTCTTTGCCGGCTACAAGACCGGCGAGGGCATGGAGCCCATTCTCTATGCCCAGTTTCCCCTGGCTGAGCGAGCGGCGCGCGCCCTGGGAATGGCCACCTGGTCGATGATCGACTTCGAAGCTGACGACGGTCTGGCGACCGCGGCGGTGCGTTACGCCAAAGACCCACGTGTGGAGCAGGTGCTGATTTGCTCTCCCGACAAGGATCTGTGCCAGGTGGTCTCGCAAAAGCGCATCTGCACCTTCGATCGCATTCGCGATCGCGTCTACGACGCGGCGGGTGTTCGCGAGAAGTTCGGTATCGATAGCCAATCCATTCCCGACTACCTGGCGATGGTCGGTGACAGCGCCGACGGCATCCCTGGCCTTCCCAAGTGGGGCGCCAAGTCGGCGGCGACGGTCCTGGCTCACTACCAGCACATTGAGAAGATTCCCGATGACGAGGCGGCGTGGCCCTTCAAGGTGCGCGGTGCCGCCAACCTCGGCAAGGTCCTGCGCGAACAGCGCTCCGAAGCGATGCTCTATAAAGAGCTGGCGACCTTGCGCCTCGATGTGCCACTCGCAGAATCCCTCGACCAGATCGAGTGGAAGGGAGCCGACACCGAAGCCCTCGCCGCTCTGTGTGAAGAGCTCGGCATGTCGGTTCCGAATCTGTCGTAGAGCGGTCGCAAATCAGGGCGCGTCCCACACCAGGGTGGCGTCGACCTGCGAGGGCGTCTGCGCGCCCGGCATCACTAGCGCCGACAGCGCACTATCGAAGCAGGTGGCCAGCTCCTTGGGCAGCGCCAGATTTTTGCCGCTGCCAGGCAGGGCGCTCTCGACCTTGCCGGCCTTGGAGATGCGCAGGTGCCAGGTGAATCGGCCCTTCTTGACCCTTGCGGCCGCCAAACAGCTCTGAAATTGCCCCGTGCGACTCTTGATGACCCGAGCGAGGACATCCTTGGCCAGCGCTCCCTCTGCATTGGCAATTCGCCACTGCAATCGCGCGCTGGCAGCGGCCAGTTCTGGCGTTGGTGCCAACTCAGAGGCCTTGTCAGTCGACTCGTCGTCCGCGCCCCCCGCCGCCTCGAGCTCGCGCTCGGGGCTCGTCTTGAACTTGACCTCCTCGTTGCTTGCTAGGTTTTGGAAGGAATCGGAACCACCCACCGGTTTCACCACCACCGAGCTACCGCCCTCCGAATCACGTCCGTGGTGACGCTCTGGCTGACCACCCTTGCCTTGCCGGAGATCGCTGTCACCGCTTTTGCCTGATAGGTTCTTCGCGCTCGGCTCCGGGTTTCCAGGGACCGCGCTCGCCTCATCGCTTGCAGTGGCCTCCGCCTCGGCGACCGGCACGCCGACTTCCGGCTTCTTGACCCTGTCGACGGCACTGCTGTCTTGGCCGGCCACGCGCTCGGTGTGTCGCCCGGCGGCTCCCGTGGTGTCGTTGGTCGAAGGATTGAGCACATCGGCGTTGGCCAGCTTGGCTCGCCAGGCCGGTGACTCGCCGACCAGGACATCACGCTTGCCTTGCAAGCTCCACAAGGCGCCGTTGTGATCGAGGCGGATCTCGATGGCCGTGTCCTCTTGGGTCACGATACGGTCGTCCCGATAGACTTGCGCACCAATCACCAGAGTGCGCTCGCCGTGCTCACTCGAACTGGCGGTCGCCGAACCGCGCAAGCTCAGCACCTTGCCCGCTGGCCCCGTGGCATCCACGCTCTTGGAGTCCTTGCACGCCGCGAGCAGACTCAAAACCAGCAAGAGCGGCAAGACATGGGTTCGCATGCGCACGATCAAGGCATACGCATGAGCCCCTGAAAAGACCTGGCTCAACATTTAACACTCGGATATCACAGCAAGAGTTTGTGAAGCCGCGCACGTGCCCTGCCAATGACCTGGCAAGTGATGACAGGGCCACCACGAAGCAGGCGAATCTGGCATGGTAGCGCTCGTGACAGTCGCGCGCCTGGCCTGGCCCCTCTTGTTGGTGCTGATCTCGATCTCCGCATCGTGCGCCACCCCAAAGACCAGCCGCACACCGACCTTGATGGTCGAGCGAGATGCCGCCGTCAAGAAGAGTGAGGGAGCGATTCTCGGGGAAGTACGAGACGCATCCGACGGCTTGCCACTATCGATGGTCTCGGTGCAGGTGGAGCGCGACGGCATGGTCGTCGCCCACGACATTTCCGATCACAAGGGCCACTACCGATTGGGCCCCCTCGACGAGGGGCTCTATCGCATCAGCGCACACTTCGCTGCCGCGCGCGTGGTCTACGAAGGCGTGGTCGTGCACAAGGGACTGGCCACCGACGTCAACGTGAGCATCGATCTGCGCCCGCAAGGTGATCGCAGCAGCAAAGTGCTCACCGAAGGCGAGCTTGGCAGCATCGAAGGCGTCGTCCTCGACGAGGTCGATGGCCACACCTTTCCGGGAACCGTGGTGTCGCTCTCCGCCGATCATCTCGAAGACGCCATGATGGCCATTGCCGACGAACAAGGACGTTTCCGCTTCCGCTCGCTGCGGCCTGGCGTGTACGCGATCAGCTGCTTCTACACCTTGATCGAGCAAGGCAACGTCGAACTTCGCCGGGGCAACATCGTGGTCGCGCCTGGCGAGACGACTGCGGTGCAGATGCAAATGGATCTCAAGATCCGCTAGTCACGCGCTACGGCTGGCTGGACCTGCGAGCTCTACCAGCGCATGACGATCTTGCCGAAACTCTGATTGCTCTCCATGTACTCGTGCGCCTGGGCGACGTCCTTCATGTCGAAGACGCGATCGGTGACGGGCACGAGGATTCCGGACTCCAGGTCGGGCATGATTGACTCAGAGAAACTCTTAGTTAGGGCGACTTTTTCTTCGGTGGAGCGACTGCGCAAGACCGTGCCAATGATGCTGGCGCGCTTGGCCAAGAGCAGACCGAGGGACAGCTCGGCGCTTACCCCACCGAGTAGACCAATCACCACGAGACGCCCGCAGGTGGCAAGGGCCTGCAGGTTTTCGGCGAGGTATGCGGCGCCGATGAAGTCGAGGATGATGTCGACGCCTTGTGCGCGAAGCTCTTTGACGCCGACCGCAAAGCGCTTGTCTTCGACGAGGATGCTGTGCGCCAAGCCGAGCTCGCGGGCTCTGTCGAGCTTGTCTTGCGTGCGCGACGTGCCTATCGCCACGCCGCCAGCTCGCTGGATCAATTGCACCGCGGCAACGCCCACGCCGCTGCCGACCGCGTGCACCAGAACCGTCTTGGCCGCCCCAGCCTCGTACATGCCACCCTGCTGCAAGGCGTCGAAAGCGGTGAGATAGACCTCGGGCACGGCAGCCGCTTCGATCAGATCGAGGCACCTGGGCACCGGCAAGAGCGTGCCCTCGGGGACCGCGATGTGCGTGGCCATGCCGCCGCCAGCGCAGATGCCCATAACCTTGTCACCGAGCTTCCAACGAGTGCTGGCCTGGCCAAGAGCCGAAACCGTGCCAGCGAACTCGAGGCCGGGAATGTCAGCGACGGTTCCCTTGGGCGCTGGGTAGAAGCCACGGCGCTGCAGGACGTCGGCGCGATTGAGCCCGCAGGCAGCGATTTCGACCTGGACCTCGCCCGCGGCTGCAGAGGGCGGCTCGAAGTCCTCGATGTGCAGGACCTCAGGACCGCCGGCCCCTCGAATACGCAGTGCTTTCGCCATCGCCGGGCCGCCCACTAAAAGTAGTAGCGAGCGCCGAGGTTGGAGTTGAAGTCGGAGAAGGAGTGGTTGGCGTCACTAATGAAGTCGAGGATGTAGGCGATCTCAAAGAAGATATCGATGGGCGTGTTCTTCAAATAGATGGTTAGCCCAACGGGTACCCGCACGCCGAGGTGTGTGTTGTCCTCGAAGTAGGCGTTGTTGCCGTGATCCAGGATGCGGGCGCCCACGCCGAAGTGCAGTGGCAACTGCAAGGCGCTGGTATCGACGAGCACGACGGGATGCCACAGAAAGTCGGCGTGCAGGTGGAAGGCGTAGTTGTAGCGATAGCGATAGTAGTTGGCGAGGCCGAAGTCGATGGCCGTGCTCCCGCCCAGGTAGTACTTGCCCGTGAGACCGGTTGGTTGGCCAATCATCAAGCCGAGACCGAACTCTTCATCGGCGTTGAAGCTCGACGATCTGCCTCGGTTTCGCTTGGCCAAGACATCCTGACTGGCGAGAGTGAGAACAAGGAGGGATATGAGCAGCGCGACAACTGGTTGAGATCTCATAGCCCAGCAGTGTAACAGTGATCAGGGCTGCGCAATCGGCAAGGACCTGTGAGTTTGCGGTCATTGATCCTATCCATATGATTTCTTAGACTGATTACCAAGATCACCAGGGCTGTAGCTTTGTGCCGCGCGGCTCGTAGTGCAAGGAGCAGATCCAATGCTCGCAGGTCTTCGCTTTTGATCGCCCCACCATGAAGTCAATCAACCTCTTTGCCCTGACCTTCCTTCTCCTGCCCAGCGCCTGCGGAAATGGCGATGGCACTCCCGAGGACACCAACCCGCCCTCCTGTCAGGAAGACACCCGGGACGAGGCCTTCGTCGCGGGCCTGTCCAAGACCGGCGAGGCCAGCTATTTGGTGGCGCTCATGGATTCAAACCCTGCTCCGCCCGCCAAGGGCGACAACATTTGGTCGATGGAGCTTAGCGATCCAGATGGCAACCCTCTTGCCGGTCTCGACATCGACGTGAGCGCGTACATGCCCGATCACGGCCACTACAGTCTGGCGGTCCCGACCATCACCGACGATGGCGCCGGCGCCTACACCATCGATCCGGTCAATCTCTTCATGCCTGGCTATTGGGAGATCACCTTGCACCTCCTCGATCCGGTCGACGTGGACAATCCCGATGACGATATCGAATTGGACGCGGTGGTCTTCAAGTTTTGCGTGGAAGGCTAAGCGCCGTCAGAGGCTCGCGACTGACTCTCGGAGCTTGCCCGCTCAGAAGAGTGGCGTGAGCGCCGCAAACAAGCGTCGGTATTTCTCGTAGGCCTCTTGATAGGCGGCCGCGTGCGCGCCTCTAGGCGCGAAGCGCTGCCGCGGTGCCACGACCTGGCCTGCAAGCTGGCGAATGTCGGCGTTGGGGAATGCGCACGCGCGAGCCAAGAGACTTGCTCCGAGAGCGCACGCATGACTCTGTGCTTGGGCATGCACAGGTACCTGGCAAAGATCCGCACGCATCTGTGCCCAGAGCTCACTCGAGGCTCCGCCACCGAGCAAGACGATCTCATCGGCGCGCAGCCCGAGCTGCAGCATGCGATCGCGAACATCGCGCATGGCAAAGGCGCAGCCTTCAAGCACGGCCCTGGCCATGTGCGCCGGCCCGTGATGAGCATCGAGACCATAGAAGCACGCCTTGGCGTTTGGGTGCCAAAGCGGTGCCATGGCGCCGCTTAGCGCGGGAATGAAGCTGAGGCCATCGCAGCCAATGGGTGCCTGTGCGGCCAGGCGATCGAAGGCGGCATCATCCTCCACTCCCAGCAGCGCGCGACACCAGACCACCGCACCACCAGACAACCAGCCGGGATTCTCGATGAAGTAGTCGTCCAGGAAGCCATGGGTCTCGACGAGTCCTTGCTCATCGATAACTGGGCGCTCGCTGATCGTACCGACCACTTCCGCCGTGCCCAAAATGCACAGCAAAACGCCTGGCTCGCACACCCCGGCACCGAGAGCCGTGGCAAAGTCATCGCCGGTGCCAACCGCAACCGGAATGCCGAGGGGCAAGCCGTAGGCCTTGGCCGCTGCCTCGCTCACGGTGCCCGCGACGCTTTGCGCCTTGGCAATCGCAGGCAACATCGAGCCATCGACGCCAAAGCAGTGCAAGAGTTCGGCGTCGTAGGCGCGCGCCTCGAGGTTGTAGAGCATCGTCGTCGAGGCAAGCGCGTGATCCATGCAGACAGCCCCACAGAGCTCTTCGACCAGATAGGAGGTGGGTTGGTGAAAGCGCGCCGCACCTGTGCCATCCAGCAGCATGTGTCGAATCTTGGCGGCCATGTGACTGGCATCGGCGACAAGTCCCGTGCGCTGGCGAAAATCGCTCGGCAAGGCTGGCAAGGAGGCTCGACGATCCATCCAGATCATGCACGGCGAGAGCGGAGTGTTGTCCTTGTCGACGGCCAGGCAGCCATCGAGCTGGGCTGCGACGCCAATGGCGCCGATGTCCGCAGCGCGCAAGTTGGCGGCCTGCAGTGCGAGCGGATAGGCGCTGGCGAGGGCGCGCGTCCACACGCTGGCATCCTGCTCGGCTCTCCCCTCGCCCATGATGTGCGGCTGGTAGCAAGAGCTAGCCTCGCCCAGAATCTCGCCGGCACTCGTGGTGATGACGAGCTTGACACTCTGGGTGCCCATATCGATGCCCAGGCAATTCATGCCTGGCCACTATACCTGCGGGCTATACTGCTGGCTTGAACTTCTATGCCCACCTGAGCGCGGCCTCCTGGCACAGCGATGACGCGCACTTTGCACTGGGCTCCATGCTGCCCGACTTCGCCAGCATGATCGGCGTGCGCCTTCCAGGCCAGAAGCATGAGCGTTTGTCCTCTGGCATCGAGTTTCACCATCGCAGCGACAAGATCTTCCATCAGCTGAGCGGCTTTCGCGAGCACGAGCAGTGGACCTTGCAGCACATGCTAGAGGCGGGCCTGCGCCGTGGTCCGGCGCGGGGCGTTGCCCACGTCGGCGTCGAGCTATCCCTCGACGGCGCGCTGGTTGGCGATCGCACTGCCGATGCCCTCTACCTGCGTGCCATCGAGCTCGCTCTGAGCGATCCGCCCAGCTTTTCCGAGCGCGCAGACGCCGCTCGATTCGAAGGGCTGGCGACGCGACTGCACGCGCTGGGCTTGCCGACCGGCTATCGCGATCAGCAGACGGTTGCGGAGCGCTTGATTCGCATCTTGCAACCACGGCCCCTCCTGCGCCTGCAAGCGCACGAGGAAGCACTTTTGCTGACGGCCGTCGGTCCGATGCACGATCGAGTGGCAGCCGACGCCGCCGAGATCATGAGCAGCCTCGCCCGCGCACTCAGCGACGCACCAGGCGCCACGAGCGATGAATCTTGGGATCGCGAAAATCGCGAGGCAGAGTCGTAGCACTGGTGTCGGCGACGACGAAGTGAGGCTCCAGCGCCGCGAGATCGAGCTTGAAGCGCCGGTGATTGGTGGAGAACCAGATGACGCCCTCTTTGGCGAGCAGCTTGTGCACGGCGAGCAACAACTCGACATGATCTCGCTGCACATCAAAGACCCCCGGCAGACTCTTGGAATTGGAGAAGGTCGGAGGATCGACGACGGCCAGATCGAAGCGCTCGCCCGCGGCGTGTAGCTGCGCCAGTTCGTCCTGCACGTCGCCGCGGCGCAGTCGATTGCGCTCAGGATCGAGGTCGTTGAGGTTCAGGTTGGCGCGCGCCCAGTCGAGATAGGTTCTGCTGAGATCGATACTCAGGGTGTTGGCGGCACCGGCGGCCGCCGCGTACACGCTGAAGCTGCCGGTGTAGCAGTAGAGATTGAGAACGGCTTTGCCCTTGGCCTCCTCCGCCACCAACTTGCGCGCGCGGCGGTGATCGAGGAAGAGCCCGGTATCGACGTAGTCGACAAGATTCACCCAAAAGCGGTGCCCACCTTCGTGCACTTCGATGCGATTGCGCTCGGCGCCCTGGGCCTGGTACTGCTTCTCGCCGCGTTGCCGATCGCGCACCTTGTAGTAGACCTCGGCTTCGGGCACACCAAGGGCAGCGCTGGTCGGCGCAACGATGGCATGCATCCAGGCCTTGCCACTGCGCTCGGGGTCGACATCCTTTTTCTGGAACTCGGCGATGTGAAGCCGTCCCTGATACCAATCGATGACCAGTGGTATCTCGGGAATGTCGCGATCGTAGAGGCGATAGCAGTTGATGCCCTCGGCGGCGATCCACTTGCGCAGCTGTTTTTGATTCTTGCGCACACGGTTGCACAGCATCTCCGCCTGTCTTGCGATCAGCTCTTGGTCCACGGCCGGAGCTTACCTGCTTCAGCACGGATCGGCTGCTCACTGCTCTGCTTCATATCGAAGCGATGCACATCTGGTGACTGCTTCCAAACGGGGGTTTAGCGGCGGCACAGCCCGTGCACTCACAAGGCTCAACCAGCGTCGGCCGTCCATCACGCCGCGCTATCGAAAAGGAGCGCCCATGACATCTGCACTAGAAATCGAGTTTCACGGAGTACGAGGCTCCCTTGCCTCCCCGAGCGCCAGCACGGCGGGCGTCGGCGGCAACACCAGCTGTGTGTCGGTCATGGCTGGCGATCAGCGCATCGTCTTTGACGCTGGCACCGGCATTCGCAATCTGGGCAATCGACTGGTACAGGCCGGTCCGTCCCATACCGTCATCCTGCTCTCGCACTTGCACTGGGACCACATCCAGGGCCTACCCTTCTTCACGCCCCTGTACCTGCCAGGCAATCGCATCGACATCATGAGCGGTCCCAACGGCTACATGGATCTTCGCGCGGCTCTCAAGAAGCAAATGTCGCCGCCCTTCTTCCCGGTGGCGATTGAAGACATTGCCCCACAGCTCTGCGTTCGCGATCTCTTGGCAAGCGAGAGATTCAACATTGGAGATCTGCGCGTGACCACCGCGCGCCTCAATCACCCCGATCCGGTCTACGGCTACCGCCTGGACTTCGCGGGCCGGTCGGTCGTGTACGCCACTGACACCGAGCACTACAGCTGCGTCGACCCGGCCCTGCGCAAGCTGGCCTATGGCGCCGACGTGCTCATCTACGACGCGCAATACCTGCCGGAGGAGTACAGCGGCGATCAGGGGCCATCGAAAGTCGGTTGGGGCCACTCGACCTTTGCGGCCGCTGCCGAACTTGCCCGAGCCGCCGGTGTAGGAAAGCTCGTGCTCTTTCACCACGATCCAAATCGAGACGATGCCAGTGTCGCTGCCGTCGAGCGCCGCTGTCGCGAGCTCTTTCCTCGCTCGATTGCCGCCCGCGAAGGCCTGACCATCCGATTGCAGCGAGGTCTCGACAGCGCGGAGCAGGATGCAGCCTAGGGAGCGACTGCTGCCAGCCAGTGCTATGCTCAAGTTCGCGCCCTCGGGCGGCAAGCAAGACGTGAGCGAAGGAGAACTGAAACTCGAGCTGTTGCTCGACCTGGGCACGATGCTGGCCCGCGAGGTCGAGCTCGACGAGCTCTTGAAGGTGGTGGGCGAGCGTGTTGCTAGCGCCTTGCAGGCAGATCGCGCCACCCTCTGGCTGGTCGACTCCAAGGATGGCAGCCTGCGCTCGCGGGTCGCCAACCTGCCAGAGCTCGACGAACTGAGCATTCCGGCCGGTCAAGGCGTGGTCGGGCACGTCGCCAAGAGTGGCGAGGCGCTCAACATTGCCGATGCCAGCACCGACGCGCGCTGGGCTCCGGAGGTCGATCGCAAGACCGGCTACCAAACCACCTCGATGTTGTGCACACCCATTCGCGGGCGCGCAGGTCATCTGGTGGGCGTCGTGCAGGTCCTCAACAAGAAGGTTGGCGCCTTTGATGAGCGCGACCTGGCCTTCTTAACCACCCTCGCCGACCAGATCGCGCGCGCTCTGGCCTACACCACCTTGCGCTCGGCCGGTGACGAGGATGGCATCCCCTTGCGCGGCCCCTTTAATCACATCGTCGGCTCCTCACAAGCCATGCACGATGTCTATCGCAAGATCCTCAAGACGGCCGGCACCGACGCGACGGTGCTCCTGCACGGCGAGACTGGAACCGGCAAGGGACTCTTTGCACGAGCCCTGCACGTCAATAGCGCCCGCAGCGAGGGTCCACTGGTTCACGT
>JAHEAK010000892.1 GCA_024642805.1 Kofleriaceae bacterium
CGGGAGCTCTCTTCCGATTGGCCGCGGAGCTCGATTGGCAGATTAGCGAGCGCCATGGCCACACACGCAGCGCGCATGCAGCCTCGCAGGTCGACGCAACCGTGATGTGGCCGCAGGTCGATCTGCGCTTTGCGCCGCGGGTGGGAGCCGCCGTCTTGCGAGTCCGGCTGCGGGCCGGTGTGCTGAGCGTGGCTGCCTACGGAACGCGACGCGCTACGAGTGTGAAGGTGTGGCGAGAGCCTATTGGTCCAGTTCATCCGCGCGCTCATGAGGCCTTGGTGCACTCGCGTGTGCTTCGCGAGCGTTCAGGTCAGGCAGCCGAAGTGCTTGGGGTCGATGCGCAGAGGGTTTCGAGCGCGGGCCTGGCGCGCAATTGCCTCACCTGCAATCAGGTGTCCTGCGCGGCTCGGCCCCGCATCTTGCGAGTCTTGCCATGATCGTCTTCGAACCAGAGCCAAGCGAGCTCATTCGCGCCGCAGTTGGCACGGCTCGCGGGCAGACCTGGTTGCGTCCCTGGCGATTGCCGCAGGCGAGCGAGAAGCTAGCGCCAGCGACCTTGCGTCGCTTTGTAGGCCTGCGCGCGCAAGAGCAGGGGCTTGCGCTACCTGGCTTTACGGCCGCGGAGCTCGCCGCACGGGCCTGGGCCGGAAGCCGAAGCGATCGCCAGTTGCACAGCAAGTTTCAGCTGCGGACTCTCGCTTCGCGCTGGGCGGCGCGCAAGCTTGGAGGCGCGTCGGTGGTGGTGGCACCCAGCAACGCGGCCCGGGCGATCTTTGCGCAGGCGCATAATGCCAGAAAAGTTCTTATTTTTGATATGCCGCACCTGCGCGGGCTGCACGAAGATCTAGACCGAGAGCGTGATCGCTTTCCCGATTGCAGGTTCCTCGCTCGCTATCGCGCACCCGAGTGGGCCATCGTCGATCAAGAAGTGGAGCTCTTGCTGGCGGATGAAGTCTGGGTGCGTGGCTTCTACCTTCGCGATCGCCTGCGCTTGCAGGGCGTGGCGGACGAGCGCTTGCGCGTCTTGCCATGGCCGGGCCAGGTCATCGAAGCTCGCCCCATCGAGAGCCCCGGTCTACTGCATGTGCTGCTGGCGGGGCTGGCGGCGGCGCGCAATGGCAGCAACGAGCTGTACAAGGCTCTGCAAGCACGTCCCTGGCTGCGTGTGCATGTTCGCGGCGGCCTCGGTGCCGAACCCGCCGCCTTCTTGCAGCATCCCCAGGTGCAAGCCGCCTGTGCCACCAGCCTGGCCTCGGTACACGCGGTCGTGGCTCCGAGTCTGTGCGAGGCCTATCTCGCGGATGTAAGCAGCGCGGCTGCCTCAGGGCTTGCCCTTATCGCTACCCATCGCGGCGCTGGCAGTGTCGCGCCAGAAACCCTCTTTCGCCTCTTGCCGACGCCTATCGGGGATGCGCTTGGTGAAGCCCTTGATGCTCTCTACGCCCAGCGCTGCCAGGTCCAAGCGGCCTATTCGTGACAGGTCTTGGGTAGCAAGGGCAGGACCTTGCCTGGGTTGAGCAGGTCCTTGGGATCCCACATCGCCTTCCACTTGCGCTGCCATGCGATCACCGCGGGACTCTGCTCGAGCGGCATGTAGTCGCGCTTGGTGAGGCCGATGCCATGCTCGCCGCTTAGAGTGCCGCGCAGCTCGACAGTGTGTTCGAAGAGTCGTCGTGAGATGCCCTCGAGCTGGGCGGCAACCGCAGGATCCTCTGCGTCCTTGTCGGTCATGATGTTGACGTGCAAGTTGCCATCGCCGGCGTGCCCGTAGCAGGCCACCGTGAAGGGGAACTCTTGCTCGAGCAGTTCGATGCGCCGGATCATCTCGATCATCGCTCCGCGCGGAACGCAGATGTCCTCGCTCACCTTGAAGCGACAAGCGGCGGTAAGGCTCGGCGAGACCATGCGACGTGCTTGCCAGAGCCGGCGACGCTCGGCCTCGTTCTGGGCGACAAGCACCTGGCTCGCGCCGGCCTTTTCGACGGTTTCGCCGAGCAGGAGCAGGGCTTCCTCGAGGCCTTCTTCGTTGCCGTCGATTTCGATCACGGCAGCGGCGGCGCTGCCGACGGGAATCGGACTGCCATGGGCCGCGCGAACGTGATCGATGGCGGTCT
>JAHEAK010000235.1 GCA_024642805.1 Kofleriaceae bacterium
GCCGGCGCGAGCATTGAACCATCGAACGATGAGTGAGCCATTCGCGCACTTCATCCGTAGATCGATCCAGCCACGTGGCCCTCTGCGCACGAAGCGAACCGTGTTGATGTCGCCGATCAGCACGACCCGCTCACCAATGGGAGGTGCAGCTAGAACTTGCTCTAGCTCCAGAACATTTCTTACGTCATCATAGCGTCTGGGAACCAGCCACAAGAGGTCTTCCACGGTCTCGATGCCACGCTCGGCCAGCGCCGCTGCCATCTTCGGGCCGATGCCAGTCAAACTCGCGGTGCTCTGATGCAGTGGTGAGCTGCTCTTGGGTGCGAAGACCTCGGCGCTGCGGCGGCCCGCCACCATCTGACACAGGCGCAAGCCACGAGCGACCTCGATCATGCGCTGGTCGCTCTCGCACTCGGCCAGTGGTGCCAGCTGATCGATCCAGGCCGTCCACATGGGCTTGTCCTCGTCGTCGAGCTTGCTGAGCACCTTCTTGGCCAGCGCCTGCAAGGCGGGCGTGCCGCGCTTGCCCTTTACCAAGGAGAGGTCGGCATCCTCGCCGGCACTCAGGATCGAGTGGAGTCGATCGCGGACCAACTCAACGCGGGATCGAAGTTCAGACACGTAGCTGACTAGCGATAGGTGAAGCGCAGCTCGTAGTCGCAGATGTGGAAGATGTCTCCCTCATCGATGCGCTTGTTGTCGATGCGCATGCCCTTGTAGTCGATGCCGTTGGTCGAGCCGAGGTCCTTGATGTAGAAGGTGCCATTGCGACGAATTACGGCGGCGTGCTTGCGCGAGATGTTGCCGTCTTTGATCGGCAAGTCGGAGGTCTTGGAGCCGCGACCAATGATGAATTGATCCTTGGCAATCGGGTAGCGCTGATTGTTGAAGACCAGGAACAACGTATTGGCTGCACCCGGAACCGGCGGCGCCGCCGTGGGTTGTGCCATGGGCGGCGCCATGGGCGGCGCCATGGGCGGCGACTGCGAGGGGTGGCCACGGTGCGGCAGTGGCGGCGGCGGATTGGTGGCCATCCCAGAGCGCCCATCACGAGTGCCGACTGGCGGCGCGTTGGTGGGCATTCCGGAGCTGCGATTCGGCGCCATAGACGACTGATAATTCTTGGAACGCGCGTAATAACGCATACCTTCATTAATCAGGTAGTCGATCGAGCAATCAAAGTCGTTCGCCATCTGCTCGAATGTCTCCCACAGCACATCGCGGCAGTAGAAGTGGCGCATCGTCTTCTTGCTTTGGTCCATCTCCCGTTACTCTTTGTGCCCTGACAGAACGCTGGCGGTCATGATTATCACTTGTCTCGCCCCCCGGGCGCCACCTTATCAAGCGATTTAGCGACATTGGCTGCTAGCTCGCCGATCGTCGGCTCCGCCTTGAGTCCGTCTGGCACCTTCTCGTCCTTGCCCCACCACTTCTTGAGCCGGTGAGAGTCGCCGGTAAGCGCCTTGATTGACTTAACATTTTTGGGGCCGCCAACGGCAGCCAGAAGTTCGATGCCGCTCACGCGCGCGACCCAGGATTCGGATTTCAGCAAGCTCTCCGCACCGGCGACGATCTGCGACCTATCTGGGTACTTCAATATCTCGTCCCACAGGTACTTCGACAACATGCCTCGTTGGTAGTCGACGGTCGCAGGCAGCGCCTCGGCAATCGCCTGCATGCCCTGAACGCGGGCGCAGCGCATTCCCTGCTGGGTGCCCATCCATCGAAAGCGCTCATCGTCGGTTGGGTATCCGACCATCCGGGTGAAGTAAGGCACACATTCGGGAGCCCCGATCGCAGCCAACAAGGCCACAGCGTCGTTGCGCGAGGTCGCAGGCAACCCGCTGTCGTAGGGCATCTTCTCCAGGGCCGGGGCAATCGCGATCAGCGCCTTGCCGTCGACGGGATCCAAACCGGTCGGCTCGACGAAGGCATAGAACAAGGCGGAGACGGCGCGCTTGGGCAGGCTGGCGTCGCCGCGCGGGTTTTGAGCAAGCTCGATCAGAAACTCCAAGGTCTCTTGCGTGCCGGCCAGGGCCAGGGCCTTGAGCAGCTCGTCCCCGACCTGAACACGTCGACCTTGTTCATCTGGCGGCGTGGCAACGATGGCGCGGGCGCTCTCGAGCAAACGAGTGGCGGCAACCCCACCGACCCGCCGCATGGCCATGGCTCCGGACACGCGACCGGCACCGGCGCGCCCCTCATAGTGACCACCGACGAACCACTCGACGAGATAGTCGGCCATTTTGGCCTCGGTCGCCGCATCGGCCATGCCCATCGTGAAGAAGATGGCGTCCTTGGCGTTGGTCTGGCGCGAGTTGGGCACAGCCATGGCGTCGTTGATGCGCGCCATGTCCCAAAGGCGAGGGACCAGCTCGGCCATCACTTCTTGGCGCGGCCCTTCTTCCAGGCCTTCGAGAATCTCTTTGACCTCGCTGAAGCGCTCGATCTCGATCAGCTTTTGCGCCGCATGGCCACGCAGCGATGCGCTGTTCTCGCCACTCTTGAGGGCCTTGAGCAGTTTGTCAGGTCCCTGCTTGGTGTTGCCCCAAGAGTCGATGTTTTCGTGACTGACTTTCTCGCAAGCACCAACGGAAGCGCCGAGGAGTACAGCGAAGGAAAGGGATAACAATGAGGCGGAGCGCGGCTGTTTCATACGCTGGTCGAAGACGGAAACGGAAACGACGAAGGCAGGTCTGGCAGAAGTGTAGACAGCTGGAAAACTCGAGTCAAACAGCTGCCCGATCCTCCCCTACCGAGGACCGGCGATCTGCTAGGGTGTGCGCATGCGCTCAGCCCTCGTTGTCGTGGTCGCCAGCCTGGCGCTGTCGGCGTCCATGGCTTCGGCGAGCCCGATGGAGGATACCTCTTTGGGCGGCGCTGTATTTACTGGCCCGACGCAAGGTCACGCCAGCTCCTTCTTCGTCAATCCCGCCGCCCTGGGTCTGTCGGGAACCGGTTGGCACCTGCACGTTGGCGGCAGCGCCCGCCTCAACTCGATCTATGTCGATCGAGATGTGATTGGCCTGGATGGCCAGCAGGAGGCGGCAGGCTCGGTAAAGCGACACACGATCTCGCCTGGTGGAATCATCGCCGCCTACTTCAGCGTGCGCGAAGACGCCGCGCGCTTTGGTTTGGCGTTCTCCACCCCCACTCTCGAGCGCTTTCCCGAGGGTCGCAATGCCCTCGGCTACCACAGCGAGGGCGGCCAGCTCCTGCAGGGCATGCTGACCATGGCCGGCTCCTATCGTATCGGCGGCAGCATCATCTTTGGCATCGGCTTCTCGCTTGGCTATTCGACCCTCAATCTCAAGTTCTCGCGAGACAGCGTCTTGGACGGCGGCAGCGATAGCGTCACAGGCATCAACTCCGACTGCGGCGGTCTGCCTTGCGGCTATCAGAATCCTCTGGCTCGCGAACGCTACGATGTGGACGTCGGCAGCCAGGCGCCCTTGCAGGGACTCTTCGCTCTCAAGAACATCTCAGCCTCGATTGGCGCCGTCATCAAAGTCCCCGGTCAGGGCTTAATCGGCATTGGCTATGTCGCTCTTCCGGGCGCGTTTGGAACCCTGGCGCTCTCGGGCAAAGCCACCGTCGAGCACGCACCTCGCGACGGGGGCCAGACTGAGCAGGCCATCGCCGAGATTGGCTTCCGCATGGCGCAGATGGCATTTCTCGGTTATCGCCGACCACTCGTTGGCGACTTCGACGTCGTGGGCGATTTGCGCTGGCAAGACTGGTCTCGCCACGATCAGTTCGACATCCGACTCATCGGCAGCGATCTTGGCTCGACCTTGCCCGAGTGGATGCCCCGCTATCGCGGTATGCAGGATGTGTGGCGACTGAGTGCAGGTGTCGAGAGCAACGATCGTCAGGCCTACCGGGTGGGAGCGCGTCTGCGCCTCGAAACGGGCGCTGTTCACAATGCCGCCATTTCCCCTCTGCAAGTCGCCGGCGAGAGCGCCACCCTCGCCACGGGCGCTGAGCTTCGTCTGGCCGAGCACTTCGTGGTCAACCTTGGCTACGAGCTCACATGGTTTCCAGGCCATACCATCGACAAGAGCGCCTTTGATCCCCGCGAGCACGTGGCATGTGTCGACTCTGGCTATGATTTCGACACCTGCAGCGCCGCCCGCGACGGGCGCACCTTTGCCACCGCCGCCGGTAGCTATCAACACCTTCAGCACGGCATGGTCTTGTCCCTGCGCTACGATTGGCTGTAAAGGACTTCTGCAGTGATCGTCATCTACGGAGC
Organism: Kofleriaceae bacterium; assembly: GCA_024642805.1. GTDB lineage: Bacteria > Myxococcota_A > Polyangia > Haliangiales > Haliangiaceae > NORP324. The sequence continues at coordinate 4,256 of JAHEAK010000235.1, forward strand.
ATCTGGCCACACAGGCTCACTCATTGCCCAGACCCTGAATGACCAGGGCCTCGACTTCGCCATGGCTGGCCGCGACCGGCTGCGCCTGGTACGTCGAGCGGATCGTGTCGGTTGCAGTGACATACGGGTAGCGGCCTCTCACGATACCGCTGCGCTGGTTTCGATCTTCAAAGACGCCGACGTGGTCATCAATTGCGCAGGGCCCTTCGCAACCATCGGCGAGCCCGTCGTGCAAGCGGCGCTACAGGCCGATTGCCACTATCTCGACACGACCGGCGAGCAACTCTTCGTGCGCCAGATCTACGAGCGCTACGAGTCGGCGGCTCGTCAAAAGAAACGCGTGGTGGTCAACGCCTGCGCATTCGAGGTCGCGATCGGCGATTGGGCCGCTCACCTGGCGGCACAGAGCTTCGGCGGTGACATCGTCGACTCGGTCTACGTCTCCTACGCGGTGGATCACATACACCCCTCGAAGGGCACGCAGCTGTCCGTGCTCGATTCCATCGGCAAGCAAGGCTGCCGTTGGGACCACGATCGCTGGGTGCACACCGCGCCAGGAGCGCAGCGACTCGAGGTTGGCTTCCCCGATCCCTTTGGTCCACGCGTTGCGCTGTCCTTTCCATCGCCCGAGGTGATTACGGTGCCTCGTCACGTACCGACTCGACAGGTGCAGTGCTTCATGAGCCTGGGCGAAGACAATCCCATCTCGCGCGCGGCCAGCATCATTGCTCCGGTGGTGGCACCGGTCATGACGCCCATCCTCGGTTCCATTCTGCGCTCGGCCCTCGGGGGTATTGCCCAGTCGACCATCGCCAATCGCGAGTCTCGAGCCGAGGACAATCCACGCCCAGACCGCTTCGCCATCGTGGCCGAAGCGCGCCTCGGCGACGAGCTCGCGCGTTGTGCGGTATCAGGCGAAGGCCTCTACCCCGTGAGTGCCGGCATCGCCTGCCTTGCCGCTGAACGTCTGCTCAATGAGGGCGAGCTGTGCGGCGTGCTGGCACCTTCCGAGCTGCTCGACCCTGCCGATGCGCTGGAAGAAATTGCCGACCAGTATCAGCTTACCCTGGAGATGCCTTGAGCTTTACCTTTGAGTGCGAAGCGCCGCTCGGCGAGCGCCTGCGAGTTCGCAAGCACCGCTTGCACAACGGCCTACGCCTGGTCAGCGTCATGGACGATAGCGCGCCAATCGTCGCCTACCAGACCTGGTTCGCGGTCGGCTCCAAGCACGAGACGCCTGGCGCTACCGGCATGGCGCATCTCTTTGAGCACTTGATGTTCAATCAAGTGGGCTCACGCCCGGTCGGCGACTTCGATCGCTGCATCGAAGCGACCGGTGGCGATACCAATGCCGCCACCTGGGTGGACTGGACCTACTATCGAGACAGCATTCCCGCTCGCGATCTGGCCATGATCGTTGGCCTGGAAGCCGAGCGCATGACCAAGCTCGTGCTCGAACCCGAGGTCGTCGAAGCCGAGCGCGAGGTGGTCATGAACGAGCGGCTCCAGCGAGTCGACGACGACGTCGATGGCTTTGCCGCCGAAGAGCTCTTCAAACACGCCTTCCTCAAACATCCCTATCACTGGCCAACCATCGGCTGGATGGACGACATCAAGTCCCTGTCGATCGCTGATATCAAGGCCTTCTATCGCAAGTACTACGCGCCCGATAACGCCACCCTGGTGGTTGTGGGTGATTTTGTCGAGGACCAGCTCCTCGAGCTCATCGAGCAGCACTACGGCCCCATTGCCGCTTCTGGCCTGGCACACGCACCGCTGCCGGAGGAACCTGTTCAGACCGAAGAGCGACGCTTCGACTACCAAAAACCCGTGAGCGTCGACCGCCTTCTCAATGGCTACAAGGGACCAGCGCAGAGTGATCCTGATTGGCTGTGTGTGAGTTTTGCGTGCTCACTTCTGGCCGGCGGCGCGTCCTCGCCTCTGCACCGCGAGCTAGTCATCGACAAGGAGCTTGCCAGCTCTGTCTCCTGCGACATCATGCCCTTTGCCTCGCCCTCCTTGATCGAGCTCCTGGCGGTCGCCAATCGCGACACCTCGCTCGACCAGCTGCAAGGCGCCATCGACGAGGTCCTTGCCCGGCTGCAAGCGCAGCCCTTGCCCGCCTCGGAGATCCAAAAGGTACAGACCATGGTCGAGACGGAATTTTGGACCGGCCTCACTACGGTAGATGGCAAAGCCGAGGCACTCGGTCACTACGAGTGCGTGCACGGCGATTTCCGACAGCTCTTTCGCGCCGCCGATCGGCTCTCGCGAGTCAGCGCCGAAGACGTGCAACGGGTCCTGAAGAGCTATTTCAAGGCTAGCGCGCGCACCGTCATTCGCATCGAAGCGCTTGGTGACGAAGAAGGCGAAGAGGACCAAGAGCTGGCATGAAGAGCATCCTGGTACCGGCCTTCGACACGCCGCTCGTTTCCTTCTGCATAGCCAATCGTGTGGGCACCGTCGTCGATCCGATCGGCATGGAGGGGCAGCTCAACCAGACAGCCGAGATGTGCATGCGCGGCGCCGGCGACATGAGTCGTACCGTCCTCGACCAGAGGGTCGATACCCTCGGTGCATCGCTCGGCTTCACGCTGCGCCGCGACTACGCGGCCTTGCAGGCAGGGTGCCTGCATCGGCACCTCGAAGAGTTGGTCGAGATTGCCCATACCGTCTTGACCGCGCCCCGCTTCGAGACCGAGGAGCACGAAAAGTTGCGGCGCGAGACGCTGCACGACCTGGACGAGATGCGGGACGATGACGGCAGCCTCTTGCAGCGCTACTTCACCCTGCACTGTCACCCCGGCCACATCTACGCGCGCACCGCGCTTGGCACCGCCGAGTCCATAGGTCGCATGCAGCTTGGCGACATGCGTGCCCTGCACAGCAAGCTCTTCCCGCCCAGTGAACTCGTGCTCGGCATCTCGGGCCCCCTGCAGGCCGGCGAGGTCCAGGCCATCGCCAACCGCTTTGCAAGCGATACCAGCACAGGCGATCTGCATCCCGCTGTCATCCCTGCCGAGGAACGTCGCAAAGGACGGCGACTCATCATCGTCGACAAACCGGAGCGCAAACAGTGCCAGGTAGCGCTCGGCCACCTCATGCCCGCCTACGGCACGCGTGACTACGATCTCTTGCGGGTAGCCGAGACCGCCTTTGGCGGCATGTTCACATCGCGATTGATGCAGGAAATTCGGGTCAAGAATGGCTGGTCCTATGGCGCCCACTGCAGCATGAACCGGGCACGCCAAGCGCACACCATGCAGATTTCGATGGCTCCTGGTGCCGAGCTCTGTGTGCCCGCCTTAACCCGTGTACTGCAGATGCATCGCGAACTGCGCGACCAGGGCCTGAGCGCCGAAGAGTTCGAGTTCACCCGTTCCT
>JAHEAK010000236.1 GCA_024642805.1 Kofleriaceae bacterium
TCGATCTGGCGCTTCTCCCACTCGCTGTTGCTGCCGGTCTTGTTGGCCAGGGCGAGAGGCGCACTTTCACTTGCAGGCGCAGCCGGCTGGGAGCCGGCACCGGCCGCCTGCGCAAGGCGGGCAGCGCGGGCCTCTTGCAGTGCGTGCAACAAGCGCTCGCGAGCCTTTTGATCCAGGGGCGAGTGCGCGGGCGGCGTTGCGGGAGCTTCCTCTGCCGGCACGCTGGCCGGCGACTCGGAGGCTTGGGTTTGCGGCCTCGACACGGTCTCGTTACCAGCGGGGGTGCGCGGGGCCGGCTCGCTGGCCTGCTTGCTTGAGCGCGGCGTCACCAGCCAGAGGACGGCCACCAGGAGTGCTCCCACGATTCCACCGAGCGCGATCCGCCTTCGGGCTTGCATCGCCACACCTTCGGTCGCCAGCGGCATCTCGTCAAGCGCCCGGCAGGACTGCGGGCGACGCCTGCCGAGCGTCCGCTGTCCACGCATGTCCGTCCAGATCTCGGACCTGCCTCGGACAATTGCGTGTCCTTTTATAGGCTTAGATGTGGCGCTGCGCCTGCAGTGGCGAGCAGGGGTGCGCGTACCGGTCCTGTCGATAACCCTGGTTTCCCTCTCACTCTGCGCCTGCCTCGCGGGTGCCTCTCCGGGACAAGGCTTGCGGGAAGGCATGACGATGCGGCGACCGCGCGCCTGCGCGAGCGCCTTTGAAGATCGCGCTCCCTTGCTGCTGGCCATGCGCGGCCTGCCGCGAGTGAGCATGCACTTTCCCGCGGGCGAGGCCGCCCAACAAGAGCTCCTCTATCCGAGTTCACTGTGCCCAGATCGAGCGCTGGCCATGGCCCTCGAGAGCGTCTCCTCATGGCGGGCCGACGAGTCGTTGACTGAGATCGTGCAAGAGCTTGGTCGCGCCGACTGCAGCGCGCGCTGTTATCTCAATCGAGAGTCGACCTTGTTGGGCATGGTCGCGGGCAAAGACTCCCGACTTGGCCATCGTCTCTTGCCAGAGCCGCCTGGAGACGAGGCGCTGAGCACGCACTGGATCTTCTTTGTCTCTGTGGCCGACTTGAGCCAGCACGGTTACTGGGCGCTGGTGGCTCGCGATGGCTCGAGCACCAGATGGATCGCAGAGAACTAGAAATGGCCCGCGTAGGACAGCGTGATGAGTTCTTCGTCTGCTTGAATGCGTGTACCTTCGTCGGGCACAGGCCGCTCATGTAGTAAGAGGTACAGGGCAAGGCCCGCCAGCCCGGCGCCCGCCCCGTAGCTGAGGATTGCACCGCTTGGATGCTCTTTCACTTGTAGGCCCACACCAAGGCCCAGAGCGGCAAGGGCTCCACCACCGGCAAGGGCTGGCCAAGCCATGCTCGCGGCCGAGCTCTGCGTTGGCTCGTCGCTAGGGGCGTGGGCCGGATCGGCGCCCTGGTAGCGCTTGGCGAGCAGGGTCTTGAACTTTTTTGGGCGCGGATCTGTCGTCGTCGAGACCTGCCCCAGTTCGTCACCTGGCTCTTCGCCGAGGTCAACGCTGCGCTCGCCGATGGGCGTGGCCGCGGGCAAGGAGATAGGCACGAGCATTCGATCGCGGGAACTCACGCGCACCGCATAGACGCCGCCCTCATGGCCGGGCGCCACCACTTCCAGGCGGTACTCGCCGATGGGCAACCAAAGCTCGTCTTCGGCCTCGAGGCTGTCCCCCACGTAGTGCGCGTCGAGCTTGGCCGTGGCTTCGCGTGGGCGCAGCGCCAGGGATACCTGCGCGAGCTTTGCGCTCTGCAGCTCTTTGCGCATGGCAAGGACCTGTTCTCGGAGACTCTCGTCGGCCCGATTGCCTTCATCGTGTGCCCTGCAGCGCTCGAGGTAGAGCAGGGCGCGCGCCTTCTGCGCTGGGCTCTTGGCCATTGGCGTCAGCGCGCGCCCCAGTTGGCAAGGTGCCGCACGGCGCAGCTCGGGGCTGTTCAACAGCTCGATAACCTTCTGCGAATCGCCAGCCTGCAGGGCACGGCTTGCCTCTTCCACGACCTGGCCCTCGCTACGGCCAGGCGCGTCAGCAGGTTCATCGGCCTGCGCGCGGGCTGCGCCAAGCAGAATCACAGCACCGCACATCAACCGCAGCATTGTCACTGGAGAGACCACCTTCCTGTGGGTGTGACACGAAAAACGTACCCGGCCAGAGCGGCGAGCCCTAGACCACCAACTTGAGCAGGGCGCGATACGAGCCGCGAGGAGGCTCTTCCATGTCATCGACCCCCAGGGAGGTGCAGAAGATCGCGCGGTGCTCGGGTTGCGCCAAGAGCTTGGCGAAGCGCTCGCGTATACCCAAATCCTCGCCGGTCGCGCGCGGGCTGACGATGACGCCATCGTTTGGGCACTCGGCCGTGTACGCAAAGGTTCGCAAGTGAAAGGCTTCGTCCTTGCACAGCTCGACATAGCCAATGCCCTTGGCGTTGGCGTAAGAGGCGGTGATGTCAGCGTCGCATTCCATGAGCGCGTGGAAGCAGGCCTCGTAGGAACCCAAGAGGGTCTCACTCTCGAGCTTGCTCATGTCGACACCGAGCGAGCGTAGGTGGTGACGCGGCATGATGTAGCCGCCCATGCTGTGCTTGTCGACCCAGACCGCGCGCAGGCGGCGTGCGCCGATGTTGTCGAGTTGCAGGTTGTCGTTAGAGCGACACAGCAAGGCCGATCGATAGCTAGCGGAGCCGTTGCGCAGCGCACGCAAGACCACGTTGCCGCCGGCATCTTCCACGCGCGCGCATACCATCGGCGGGCCCCAGGCCGCGTGCACCTCGCCGGCTAGCAGGCTGCGCTCGAGAAGCTCGTAGGAGTTGACGGGAACGACCGTGGAGAAGCCCGCCTCGTAGAGCACACCAGCAAATTGCCTCGCGAGCGCTCTCACGTTTCTCACGCCCAAAGAGGGTGGCAAGGCAAAGCACAGACTCACACCCTAGATTGTACTCACTGCTCTGCTTCTTGTGAACCGTCCACTGCCAGCCGGTAGGTATCGACCACGCTCTGAACACGCACGACCAGGCCGGCTCGCTCCTCGCGAAGAGCCTGCAATTCCCTGCGCAAGGAGAAGATACGGTAGGTGGTCTTGACCAGGTAGCGGATGGCGTGCACACGGGCAATCACGTGAATGACGGCCCCACCGGCGGCTGGAATCAGCGCCGCGACCACGAGCCCGAGCCAGAAGCCATAGGTCCAGAAGGCCAGGACGCAGGCGGCAAGGTAGAGCGCCGAGATACCCAGGAATCCCAGAACGAACTTCGTGGTGGCAACGGTGTCGGCTCGGGGCGCGACCATCACGCCGGCAAGCTTGAGCAGGAGTCCAATGGGGAGGAAGACGGGCGCTCCAATGAGGAAGAGCGGCAGCGAAATGAAGACGAGCACGAGGTGGGCGGCAACCCGGAGGGCGATCTCAGGCAGCGAGAGACCCTTGGCCACCAGACGATCGTTCAAGTTGTCGGCACTGAGGCGCAGAAGGTAGGCGCGCACCGCATCGTAGAGCTCGCGAACGTCGGGCTCATGAGCGACACGAGGGTAGCTCTGGTTGAACACTCGAGCGAGACGGGCGCGTTCGCTCAGGCCGATGCCCTCTGGTTGATAGAGGCGACGAACGCCGTCGAGTACGCGAAGGTTCTCCCAAGTCTCTGCGTTGATGGTCAGGGCGCGCAGGCGCTGATCGAGCTTGTCTGTGAGGGTACGCACCTGCTCCGGATCGACAGTGTCACCAGCATCGGCTGCCTTGACCTCGATGGGATCACCAAATTGGATCAGGACCGAGCTTCGAAAGCGATGGCGGGTGAAGTACACCAGCCCGACGGGCACGATGAAGATGGGCAGCGCACAGCCCTTGGCCACGGCATCCAGAGCTATACGCGCGGCTCCGGTCTTGAGGGGCGCAAGCTGGCTCTCTTCGTGACTGATGCCCTCGGGAAAAATACCCATGGCACCGCCTGCCAATAAGACCTCTCGCAGGGCGGCAAAGGCGTCTTCGTTGCTCTGCGAGCCGCCGCCATGGTCCATCCGGCGGCGGATGGGCACCGCGCCCATGAGTCGAAGCATGGCACCGAGAATAGGCACGCTGAAGAGCACGTCTTTGGCAGCAAAACTCACGACTCGATCACACCATGCAGTGATGAGCACCGGGTCGAGAAGCGAGTTGGGATGGTTGCCGCAAAAGATCACGGCACTGTTTTCGGGGTTGGGTAGGCCGATGCGACCAACGACTTCGATGTTGCGGAAGAAGATGCGGGTCGCGATGCGAAGGAGCCGACATAGAAAGCGATAGATCAGCCTTGTGCTGGCCGAACTTGGGCCGTCCTCAGCCATCGGTATCCAGGCCCCATTCTCGAACCAGCTGCATGATGCGTGCGTTTTCTTCGACCATCTCGAGATAGCGCGCTCGCGTGCCTTGATCGTTTATCTTCTGAGCGCGTTGTTGCAGACTGGCATAGGCGCGCTCGAGCGCACTCTTGGCGAGATCGAGTTGCACGCACTGCAAATGGCTCTCGACCATCATGAGGCGGACGAAGAGCTCGCCCTCTTCCATGCGACCTAGATCTTGCAGGATTTGCTGGGCTTGCTTGGCGCAGTCGAGGGCCTGGTCGGAACTACCTCGCTCGAGAAGAATCGAAGCCAGCTGGGCACACGCACGCATGCGAATGGTCGGTGTGCTGCTACTTCCTCGCAGGGCTTCACGAACCTCGGTCTCGGCCGAGCGCAGCGACGATTTCTTCTGATGGATCCTGGACAGATCGATACGTGAGCTGTTGGCCATGCGCTCATCGCCCTGGATGGAAAAGGATTCGATGGCGATGAGCTCCATGTCCCAGGCCTCGTCGAGCTCATTGCGGGCCAAGAGCACCTGACCGAGTCTATTGCGGGCCAGGGCTCCCACCGCACCGAGTTCAAGATCGAGCGCCCAGGACAAGACGCTTCGCAGGATGGTCTCGGCCCGCGCGTACTCGCCCAGCTGCCCATAGCCATAGCCGAGATTGATCTGTGCGAGCGCAGCCCAGCGAGTGTCGGCGCATGATTCAAAGAAGGCTAGGGCCTGTTCGCTCAGGTACACATAGGTGTCGAGCTCACCCTCGCGCAGGCGCTTGTTCGCTCGCGCGGTGTAGAGATGACCGAGCGCTGCTGGATCCGAGGGATCGAGCCGGCCCGTGCTGGGTGGCAAGTGGGTATAGACTCGCAGGGCTTCCTGATAGCTGCCGCTAAGAAAAAGTCTTGTGCACGCGCGCGCTAGCGTCGACACCACCTGGTCGCTCGCTCGTCTATCGCCGAGGGCGTCGATGCTCGCGTCGGCCAGTGCACAGACGTCGGAGAGCGCGCCACAGCGACCGAGAGAGATGACCCCATCGCCAGCGGCCTGTGCCCACTCGTCGGAGTTGACTTCAAAAGCGTCCATGGCCAGCAGGCTGTGTTCGCTCGCCTTGCCATTTTCGCCGGTCCACAAAAGAGCCTGAGCGATGACGGCATGCAGACCGCCAAGCAGCTTGCCGCGCGCGCCCGTGGCGATTCCCTTCTGCGCGTGGCGCATGGCCGCCTGCAGATCGTCGCTTGCTAACGCGGCCTGGCTTGCTTGCAAGTACCACTCGGTTGCCTGGTCGGACTGCCGACCGAGCTCGAAGTGACTCGACAAGACCAGTGCGTCGCGAATGCCATTTTCGTGCAACCAGTGGGCCGCCAGACGATGCCCTAGGTCGCGATCGGCGTCAGTTAGAGTGCTGTACACGGCCTCTCGCATCAGCTCGCTGCTGAAGCGGTAGGAGGGGCTGGGCGGAGCTGCCAGGGTTTCCTCTATGAACGCCTTGTCGACCAACTCTTCGAAGATCTTTCCGAGTTCGAGGCTGCTAGCGGCCTCCCCGAGCAAGGTCTCCACACTGCCTCGCCAGAAGCCGAGTCCGAAGACGCTCGCGGCGCGCAGCACGCGGCGCGGATCTGGGGCCAGGGTCGCTAGCCGCGCCTGTGACATGGCCAGGACGGTCGCGGGAATTTCGGATCCCTTGTTTTGCTGCAAGGAGTGAATCAGCTCCTGCAGAAAGAAGGCGTTGCCTCCGGACAAACGGGTGAGCCGGGCGATGATCTCGCGATTGGTGTTGTGCCCGAGCACAGCGAGGATGAACTCCCTGCAGGCGCCGTCGGTCAGCCCTCGCAGCTGCATGCGCAGGAGCTTGCGGTCTTCCCAGAGCTTGGGAAAGGCGACGTCAACTTCAGGGCGTGCGACAGCGAGCAGCAGCCAGCTGCCTTTGTCGACATTGCGAAGAGCGCCATCAACGAGGCGCAACGTGGGTAGGTCACCCCAGTGCAGATCTTCGAGGACGATGACCACCGGTGAGTGTTCCGATGTGGCCGATAGGAAATCCTCCCAGGCTCGCCGCATCTGCTCACCCATGAGCACGGCGTCGGCACGAGCCGCGCGAAGTTCGACTCGATCACTGGCAGGGAAGGGCGTGTCGCACAGCTCGCCCAGGAATTCGGCCATCTGTTGGGCCTTGTCACCACTCGCGCAGGCGCGTACGCGGGATAAGAGTTTTTCTTGTCTTTGAGGCTGCGAGTCGCTACTGGCAATGCCGGCCGCCTGGCGTAGGAGCTGCCGCAGCAAGCTGAAGGGAGCGCCGTTGCCGAGGGCGTCTCCGCGCGCTGTCCACACTTCGACATCTGCTTGGGCGACACGCATGCGCAGGGTCGCCTCCGCGATCAGACAGGACTTGCCGACGCCCGCTGCCCCCGTGAGCAGGAGTGCGCGCGGTTGTTTGTGGCTTAGCGTCTGATGGAAGAGTTGCGTGATGCGCGCCAGTTCGTCTTCGCGCCCGATACAGCGCGAGCTGGGTAGTTCTCCAGCGCTTTCGGGATCCCGTTCGCCCAAAAGGTCAAAGCCGCCACTGGTATCGTTGCGTCGCCTGCGAATGTCGAAGTGCTGGTCGACGAGTCGACTGGTGGTGCCATCGAGGCGAATGGTCAAGTCGCGATCGGGCGGGACCGGGCCGCCCTCGGCGGAGCGCAAGAGTTCGGCGGCACTCTGGATGGTTCTGGTTAAGGCACGGCGACCGGAAATCTCGCCCTGACAGGTAGCCAGGGCCAGTCGAGCGGTTGGCAGCAGGCGACGAAGCTCGAGTGCGCAGCGCACCGAGCGCATGGCCATGTCGGTGGCCGAGGCATGGTCGTCGCGAAAGGTCACGACCATGGTGTCATTCTCGAGCAGCAGCGAGCTGCCACCTGCACGCGCCACGGCATGCTCGAGCATGGGATCGCTGGCCAGCTCGCTTTGATCCTTGGGGATGGCTACCAGGAGAATCCCGAGCAGCTCTCGCTCGCTTGCGCTCAGACCACTTGTGTCGGCACGCCTCTGCACCGCCGACGGGATTGCGCGCGCCCGAGCCGCCATCACATCGCCATCGAGGGGGCGGCGCTCCACGTTCGTGGCCATCATGTCGGCAAGCAGGTCGTCGAAGTCTGGGTGAATGTCGTTGCGCTGATCGCTGATCCGGGGCGGCTCGTCGAGTGCGGTTCGGGCCAACACGGCAACGATGTCTTCCCCATGAAAGGGACGTCGACCGACCAGGCACTCGTAGATAACGCAGCCCAGGGCGTAGATATCCGCACGACCGTCGATTTCCTTCTCGCCGCGCG
>JAHEAK010000893.1 GCA_024642805.1 Kofleriaceae bacterium
CGCGATCACCTGCGGGAATCATAACAAGGGCGACCGCGGAGACCAGCTACCTGCTGGCAAAGGAGCAGTCTCGGCCCTTGCTGGGCAGACGGGGGGCATGCTTTCCCGACAACCTGGCGTCGATATGACGGGCGGCCTCCCTGCCATCCGCGATGGCCCAGACGATGAGGCTGGCGCCGCGGCAGGAGTCCCCGGCACTGTAAATGCCCGGCACGCTGGTCTCGAATCGCTCGTCGACGGCGACGGCACCGCGCGGACTGAGCTCGACACCCAGCTGCTCGACGATGGCCTCGGTGCGCGGTCCCACAAAGCCGATCGCCAGCAACAACATGTCGGCTGGCATTTCGAACTCCGATCCTGGGACGGGCCGAGGCACGCCGGCGACCACTTCGATGCGGACCAGCTCCAGAGCCTTGAGTGCCCCGCCCTCGCCTCGCAGCGCCTTGGTCATGACACCAAAGGCGCGCGCCCCACCCTCTTCATGCGAGGACGAGGAGCGAAACACCATGGGCCACTGTGGCCAGGGGTTGTCGTTGGCGCGCTCACGTGGCGGCTCGGGAAAGAGCTCGATTTGAGTCACCTCGCGCGTGCCCTGCCGATGGCAGGTGCCGAGACAGTCAGAGCCGGTATCACCGCCACCGAGAATGACCACTCGCTTGTCCTTCGCGCTCAGGGCACCGCCCTCGTCATCGACATCTCCCGCGACGATGCGATTTTGTCGCGACAGAAAATCCATGGCCAGATGAACGCCTTGCAAGTCTCGACCGGGACACTCCAGTTCGCGTGGTTTCTGGGCACCGGTGGCAAGGAGCACGGCATCGTACTCGTTGTGCAGGTCTGCAAAGCTAGGTGACTGACCGATGGGTGTGCTGGTTCGAAAGATGACGCCTTCGGCTCGCAAGAGATTCAGTCGACGCTCGATGACCCACTTCTCGAGTTTGAAATCGGGGATGCCAAAGCGCAGCATGCCGCCTGGTTTTTCGTCGGCTTCAAAGACCACGACTTCGTGGCCCATGGAGTTGAGCTGATGGGCCGCCGCTAGCCCCGCCGGGCCAGAGCCGACGATGGCCACCCGCTTGCCCGTGCGCGTCTGGGGTGGACGAGCCTGCACCCAACCTTCCGCGAAGGCGTGCTCGATGATCTCTTTCTCGATCTCTTCGATGGTTACTGGATCTTGATTGATGGCCAGCACACAGGCCTTCTCACACGGCGCCGGGCACAGACGACCGGTGAACTCAGGAAAGCAGTTGGTCGCCTCCAGGCGCTGATAGGCCCGCAACCAGCGATCGCGATAGACGTAGTCGTTCCAGTCGGGAATCATGTTGCCGAGCGGGCAGCCCTGCTGGCACATGGGAACACCGCAGTCCATGCATCGGCCGCCCTGCTCGCGCGTGCGCTCGGGAGCCTGGGGCAAATAGATCTCTTTGTAGTTGCCGAGACGAGTCTCGACCGCAACGCGCTCCGGGAGCCTGCGAGGCCAGTCGAAGAAGCCGCTTTCTTTACCCATTAGGATGCTCCTTGCACGACGGTTAATGCCGGGCGCGTCGAGCGACGCTGCCGACGCTCGGCTAGAACCCGTTTGTAGTCACGAGGCATGACCTTCACGAAGTGATCGACCAGGTCATCCCAGTTGTCGAGGATGCGACCACCCAGCGCCGAGCCCGTGTGGCGCGTGTGTTCCTGAATGATGCCGTACACCCGCCAAATCTCACTGTCGCTGGAAAGGGATTCCAGGTCGACCATCTCGAGATTGCAGCGATCGCGAAAACTTCTCTCGCGCTGGAAGACGTAGGCGACGCCGCCGCTCATGCCGGCCGCAAAGTTGCGCCCAGTCGCCCCCAAACACACCACGGTGCCGCCGGTCATGTACTCGCATCCGTGATCGCCCATGCCTTCGACGACTGCTGTCGCGCCACTGTTGCGAACCGCAAAGCGCTCGCCTGCGATGCCAGAGAAATACGCCTCGCCCTTGGTGGCGCCGTAGAGGACTGTGTTGCCAACGATGATGTTGTCCTCGCTGGTGTAGCTGCGAGTCGCGGGCGGTGCCACGATGATGCGCCCGCCACTCAGGCCCTTGCCGACATAATCGTTGGCGTCGCCGATCAGCT
>JAHEAK010000894.1 GCA_024642805.1 Kofleriaceae bacterium
CTGTTGAACGAGCGAGTGCGTTCGGCCTCCGGCAACGAGCGCTAGGCAGCCCAGGGAAGAGCCCAGGGAAGAGCCCAGGGAAGAGCCCGGGGAAGAGCCCAGGGAAGAGCCCAGGGAAGAGCCCGGAGAAGAATCCAGGGAAGAGCCCAGGGAAGAATCCAGGGAAGAATCCAGGGACACCGTCGAGACACGCACTCGGGCCGCTCCGGTCGCGACCTCGAGTCCATGGCTAGCGAGTCCCAGAAATCTGAAGCGAGCACTGCTGCGTTCGTGTGCTTGCAAAGCCTGGCTGTTGGTATTCGAGTTGCACTACACTTAGTCATGACCGCCGTGCGCACAATCGCCGCCATCTTCTTCGTGCTCAGCTTGCAAGCCGCCTGTACCGGGGGCAGTGGCGAGGGCATGAGTCGCCCAGATGCGCAGGCCGGCCCCGACGCGGCAGCCGATGCTCTCTTGCTGACCTGCAACGCGGATCAGAGCGCCTTTCCACCACTGTCCCGTAGCTGCCAGAGCGCCAATGACTGTGCCGTTGCGATCCACACCATCGACTGTTGTGGCAGCAGCATTGCCACCGGTATCGCGCAGAGCGATGTCGCTAGCTTTGAAGAGGCGGAGTCGGCCTGTGCACCCATCTTTCCGGCGTGTGGCTGTGCGGCCTTCCCACCGGTTCTCGACGACGGCACCTCGTCCGAAGGCAGCGACACCATCGAGGTTGCTTGTAGCGAAGCGGGTATCTGTCAAACCTTCGGCCCGCCCCAACCTGGCGCCTAGCGCAAGCTACGCTGGGTCACCCTCACGACCTGGAAGCAGGCTCGGCGACTAGCGAGCCGTGAAGACGTAGCCGACGATGCCCTCGTCGACATAGCCGAGATTGGCGACGGCGCTGTCTCGCTCGGGGGCGCTGATGGTGAAGAAGTGGTTGTTGCTGGTGCCGTTGTAGATGCGGTAGAGGGGCACGGCATCGCAGCTGGCAGCGGCTGCCCAGTAGCCAATGCTGCGCAGGATCACGCCAGCGCCTTCGCAGGCGGAACTGGTGGTGAGAAAGTGTGTGCCATCGCCCTTGGTGCACAAGAAGGCCTCGACCAGACCGACGCCGGGGGCGCCATAGGTAAAGAAGAAATCCTGGGCTTCGAGTGCGTAGGGCGCGCCTTGCACATCGCTTAGCTCTGTCGAAAAGATGTGGTGGCCGCCGCCCTGACCGCGGTGCACGGCTTGCCGACACCCGGCCGCTCGCCCCTCATCGCACTGACCGTCGCAGTTGTCGTCGAAGGCATTGCACAGCTCGCTCTTGTCTTCGCGACAGGTGAGCGGATCCGGATCTTCGCCCTCGGCAAGCTCACAGCCGTTGTTGATGTCGCCGTCGTTGTCGGAGAATCCACTTGGACATGCGTCGATGACGCATTCACCGAGCGAGCAGCCAGCAGTGGCGTTGGGAATCACGCACACTCGATCGCAGGCGCCGCAGTTCATCGGATCGTTCTGGGTGTCCTGGCAGCTCTGCTCTACCAGCGCACCATCAGGCTCACCCGCGCCGAGGGTCGACGAGCACGCGCACAGAAGCGCCGCCAGCAACATGCCAGCCCATGCCCTCATACCAGAATGTCCGAGAAGGGCGAGCTGGTCTCGCCGCCGTTGAAGCCGAAGCTGTCGAAGGGCAGACCGAGTGCCCGCAGCGCGGTGAGTTGCGCCCGACTGACGTTGCCGCCTTGTTCACGCAGGTGATGGCCAGCGCGCAAACGACCACAGCCGCCGCCGGCGAGCAGCACGGGCAACTCGTTGACGCTGTGCTGATAGCCCTCCGAGTACTCGGAGGTTGCGTAAATGACGCCCTCGTCGAGGAGCTTGCCGCCCGTCGCCGAGTCGGTGTTGGCGAAGACATCCAGGAGGGCGCCGAAGCACTCCATCTGGTGACGTGTGATCTGTCTGGTGGTCTCCCAGAGGCCGTCGTGCACGGTCTTGTGCATTTCTTCAGCGGCGCCCACGTTGCTGAAGACGTGGGTGGTTGCCGGCGAGGTCAGCATGAAAGAGACCGCCTTGGTTTGCCCACACTTGATCGCCAGCGCCACCAGCTCGGCCATGGCCCGTGTGCGTTCCAAAAG
>JAHEAK010000895.1 GCA_024642805.1 Kofleriaceae bacterium
ATGCTGGGCGAGGGCGACGCAGTAGCGGATGCAGGCATTGATCTCTGTCGACGGCCGCATCAGCAAGAGCCGTTGGGTCGTGCGGCGGGTGATCATGTAGGTCGTGTTGCGGTGGATGGGGCGGGGGCGCACATGGACTGTATCGGCGGCGAGGGCGCTTGGTTGCGCAGGAAGTTCCTCGGTGCGGGGCGACTATCGGCGGCGAGGGCGCTTGGTTGCGCAGGAAGTTCCTCGGTGCGGGGCGCATCGTTGCGTGGAAATGTTCCTCGGTGCGGGGCGCTGGGGATGAGCGGTATCGTTGGTCCGGGCGCATCGTTGCGTGGAAATGTTCCTCGGTGCCAAACGCGGGTGCCAAACGCGACGATGCCCGCAGCGCTATCACTGCGGGCATCCTTATGGGGCGCGCTTCCGAAAAAGGAAGACCCTAGAGGTACTTCTCGACCAGCGCGTTGAGCGACTGGCGAGCGGCGTCGAGTTCTGGGCCCGAGCAGAAGGTCACACCTACTCGGTGCTCACCCGCGCTATCGACGAGACTCATGGACTCGAAGATATCGGTGGGTGGGTCGCATGGCGGAGCGGAGGCGCTAAGAATAGTGATGAGGTCTGGGTTGGTGAGCACTTCGATGGCGTCGGCGAGGTCTACGTCAGTGACCTGCGCTTGGTGCACGCCACCGTTGATCTCGCCCATGCGATCCACCTTCAGGCTGCCGTCAGCGAGTAGCTCGATGCTGCTCGTGCAATCGATCGTTGGTGGACAGAATCCACCGCGGAAGAGCTTGAAGCTTGTGAAGTCGCTGGTCACGATGTACTTGGCAGCCAGATCGTTGAGAGCAGCTCGGGCCGCGTTGATGGGCGCCTGGTTGCAGAAGGTGATCGAGGTGCGGTGTTCGCCATTGTCGTCGACGAGGGTCATGGACTCGAAGACGTCAGTGGGAGCAGGGCACGCTGGATCGCTGCCGTCCAAGATGCTCATCAGCGCAGGAGCGGTGAGAATCTCGATAGCCGCGCTCAGGTCGCTCTCGCTCACCGTGGCGGTGTGCACGCCAACATCGGGCTCGCCCATTCGATCGACGAAGAGGCTGCCATCTGCGAGCAGTTTGATGCTCGCGCTGCAGTCGGCCTGTGGTGGACAAAAGCCGCCGCGGAAGGTCTCGAAGGACTGGAAGCTCGGGACGCTGGCTTCGCAGATCTCGACTTTGTCGGAACAGCAATCGCCGTAGGCATCGCACTCGTCGTCGCACCAACAATTGCCGACCAGGGCTGGGCCGTCGCATGCGCCTTCACAACTACCGATAGCGTCGGCTTTGCCGAGCGGACCCCTCTCTGGGTCGCCAGATTCGCTGCTGAGAGCAGGGCTGCAAGCGCCTACCAAAAGTAGAGGCAGCAAGGGTGAAAGGAGGTTGCGGAGAATCGTGGGGGTGTGGCGTGGCATGCCGTACCTATACGGAGCGCTCCGTGCCCTCACAAGCCACAAATATGAGTGGGCCCATTAGCGCCTCTTAACGCAGCAGACGCAGATGTCGAATTTACTTACGACTGTCGCGCCACGAGCAACACATTTCCGCTCACCGGAGCGAGGGCTTCGCTACGAATAAATCTTCTTTGTGACTGGAGCAAATCCGCGTTACCCAGGTGGAGCCGCATGTTCGTGACCAGTCGCTACCTCCTTTTCACCCTGGTGATCCTGGCTGCAGGGGGCGCGAGCTCCGCGGGTTGCGGGCGCGGAGGCAAGGCCACAGGTGCGGAAGCCACGCAGCCAAACGTGAAGGAGCTGTGTCCTGCCAGTGAACTCGTTGAGGCGCTTCACGCCACGGCCTTTCACGCCGAGCAGGGAAGACAGGAAGACGCGCAGCGCGCCATGGCCAAGGTTCAGCAAGGCATCTCCGGCACGAGCAATGCCGAGGCGCAAGCTCTGGCGACCAGACTCGCTCTGGTCGTCGGCAAGATCGACAGCGATCCGGAAGGGGTTCGCAGCGAGACGGAGCAAGTGCGTGCGGAGCTAGCCGAGTGGGCCTGTCTGCCCGAGGCCTCGCACAGCGAATTTCACACGAGGCTGCCCGACCTGGCTGCTGGCGATGGGATGCAAGCAAGCGCGTTGG
>JAHEAK010000896.1 GCA_024642805.1 Kofleriaceae bacterium
CAATGATGATCGAATCGCCGCTGAAGACGCGTGAGTAATAGGCGCCGTCGGGCTCTGTAACGGTAACGACGAACATGGACGAGCGAGTGCCGTGAGCGAGTGCCCTGAATCTTACGCCTCCGGGGCATCGAGTCCACCAGGGATCCAGGCAATTTTCGCGTGTGATCGCGCTACACTGCAGCTGCGCGCATGCAGCAGGAACGGGATATTCTGTACAGCTTTCGCCGCTGTCCCTACGCCATGCGCGCGCGCATGGCCCTGCAGCTGAGCGAGCACCCTTGCGAGCTGCGCGAAGTGGTCTTGCGCGACAAGCCGCCCTCCCTTGGCCAGATTTCGGCCAAGGCGACCGTGCCGGTGCTGCTCACGCGGGACAAGCGGGTCATCGATGAGAGCCTCGAGATCATGCGCTGGACTCTCGCGACCCGCGATCCGGTGGGCTGGCTCGATCCGGCCGAGGGCGAGCTCGACGATGTGCTTGCCCTGATCGCGCGCTGCGATGGCGACTTCAAAGTCCATCTCGATGGCTACAAATATGCCCATGGCAACCCTGCCGCCGCCGAGGAGCATCGTGCACAGGCCTCGGTGTTTCTCTTAGAACTCGATCACCGTTTGCAGTCGCGCGACTGGCTCTTCGGGGCTCGCAGCTCTCTGGCCGACGCGGCCATCGCCCCCTTCGTGCGACAGTTTGCCAACAGCGATCGCGCCTGGTTCGATGGCCAGGATTGGCAGGCTCTGCGCGCCTGGCTCGATGACTTCCTGCGCTCACCGCTCCTGGCCAGCGTGATGCACAAGTATGCCCCCTGGCAGGAGGGCACGCCGGGAAGCCTCTTTCCCAGCGAGGCCGAGTGCCGTTGGCAACGACGCCCGGCCTAAGCTCTCGACATCACAAGTCCGTTGACCTGCGTCAGCGCTGCCTCTTCTGGTCCTGCGCCGGCTTCGAGCAGCACGCCTTCCACACCCACACCCGCCCCTAGGCGGCTACCGCATGATTCCCGTATGATCGCGATCGGTCTGAAGGGGCAGGATGCTTGGTCAGCAAATAGGAAACTACCGCATCACGGCACAGATCGGCGAGGGCGGCATGGGAGCGGTCTATGCCGCCCGGCACACCCTCCTCGACAAAACCGTCGCGGTGAAAGTCTTGCTCCCGCATCTGTCGCACGACCAAGAGATTGTCACGCGCTTCTTCAACGAGGCCAAGGCGACTACGGTCATCAAGAATCCCGGCATCGTCGAGCTCTACGACTTTGGCCATCTCGACAACGGCAGCGCGTACATCGTGATGGAGCACCTCTCGGGCGAAGGGCTCGACGCGCGCATAGCGAGCGGTGGTCGCATGAACGTCATGGCAGCGACCGGCCTCGTCAGACAAATCGCAACCATCCTGTCGGCGGCGCATGCCCACGGCATCGTGCATCGCGATCTCAAGCCCGAAAACGTCTTCCTCGTTCCCGATCCGGCCGTGGAAGGTGGCGAGCGCCCTAAGGTTCTCGACTTTGGCATCGCCAAGCTGGGCGGCGACCTGGCGTCCACGACCGGCAGCACGGTTCGTACCCGTGCAGGCGCCATCATCGGCTCACCGCTGTACATGTCTCCCGAGCAGTGCATCGGCGACGTGCAAGTCGATCACCGAGCCGATATCTACTCGCTTGGCTGCATGCTCTTTGAGCTGCTCTGTGGCTCACCGCCCTTCTTTGGCAAGGGCCCAGGCGAGCTCTTGGCCGCGCACATCTACGCCGCGCCTCCCGATCCGCGCAGTCTAGAGCCCTCGGTTCCTCGCAAGCTCGCCAGCGTCTTGTTGCGCTCGCTTGCGAAGAATCCCGAGGCGCGATTTGCCTCGATGGATGACTTTGCCACGGCGCTGCGGCCCTTCTGCACCACTGACTTGCGCGATTCGGGCATCGTGCGCCCCACTGCCAGCGAGGAGCAGGGGGCAGATCCAGATCTTTATGAGGGCGAGCTTGCCGCCCAGGCTGGATTTGGCGCACAGCAGGCCTTCCCGAGCGGCTCGCTGCACGTGCCGGGGACCTCGCTCGGCACTGAGCTAAGTGGGCGAGCGGTGCTGCAAGGACACGCATCCGAGCCTGGCCAAGGATC
>JAHEAK010000237.1 GCA_024642805.1 Kofleriaceae bacterium
GGTCGATGGCTGGGCAATGGCAAGGTCTTCGGTGCCAAGAGCGGCACGTATCTCGCGAAAAGAATTCTGGTTAACGCCGCACTACGGGCACCCAGGGCTTCCCGAGTTGGCGGTGCAGCAGCCGACATCGAAAGCGCCGTCGCATGCACAACAGTCGGTGGGATCGATGTGGAAGCTGATCCACTTGGGACCATTTGCGGTATTGCGACACACTTGCGAGACCGTGGCGTTGTTGAGCGCTGGCGAGGTGGTGCAGCGCCAGATGTCGCTACCCTGGTAGATGTCGGCGCAGGAATCGCCGTTGTTGCCGTTGCCTGCGACGCAGGTGTTTGCCGGGTCAGTGGGGCAGCTGAAGTCGATGCTGTACGAGCCCTGCGCACCTTGATAGCCATCGACGACGATCCAGTATTCGCCGCCGGCGGGGAAGGTGGCCTGAATGGAGCTGTCGGCGTAGAGCGCGCAATCGCCGCCCTCACACAGACTGTTGCCATCGTCGCCCAGCAAGAGCAGGTCGAGATCGACGCCGGCTTGCGGAGTCAGAGTGATCTGCATGGTGGTGTCGACCAGTGGATTGAAGCGGTAAGCGTACTCACGACCGCTCTCATTGAAGGAGGTGCAGGCATAGGTGTCGACCAAATCGGTGGAGCCGAGGTTGAGGGTGCTCCAGGTGTCGGTGCTGCCGCAGCCAATCTCGAGGTCGGGCACGCACTGGCCGCCCTCGCTCTGACAGGAGGCATCGCAGCCATCGCCCGGGGTGGTGTTGCCATCGTCGCAGCTCTCGCCGCTGTTGACGGTGCCATCGCCGCACACGCCGCAGTCGAGATGGATGGAGTAGGGACCGGTCGCGCCCTGGTAGCCGTCGACCACGATGTAGTAGGTCTTGCCAGCGACCGCAGAGAACTGGGTGGCATTCTCGCCAAAGACCTTGCACGAGTCCTGTGAACAGTTGCCATCGTCGTCGACGACGAAGATGTCGAGGTCGGAGGTGAGCCCGGAGAGGGCCAGGCGCACCGTGCCGCTGGTGGCGGCCACGTAGCGGTAGGTGTACTCGCGACCCGACTCGACCAGACCTGGGGCACAGGAGTAGGTCAGCATCTCGTTGGTGCTGCCAAGGAAGTTGGTGTTCCAGGTGTCGGCGCTGCCGCAGCTGAGGGTGAACTGGTCGTCGCACAGACCCGAGCTCTCATCGGCGCAGGTGGCCGAGCAGCCGTCGTTGTTGATGTGGTTGCCGTCGTCGCACTGCTCGCCTTGCTCGAGGATATTGTTGCCGCACGACACAGGGCCTTCCGAGCTGCAGCTTGCCGAGCAACCATCGCCGGAGACCACGTTGCCGTCGTCGCACTGCTCGGTGGGCTGCAGGACGTGATCGCCGCAGCGCTCGGTGCGGCAGGCATTGGAGCAACCGTCGAAGTTGATCGGATTGCCATCATCGCACTCTTCGCCGGCATCGACGGCGCCATTGCCGCAAACAGCTCCTTCGAGCTTGCAGTTCTCGTCGCAGCCGTCGCCATTGGTCTTGTTGCCGTCGTCGCACTGCTCGGTGCTGTTGAAGATGCCGTTGCCGCAGATACCGGCCTCGAGGGCGCACTCGGCGCTGCAGCCGTCATTGTCTTCGGTGTTGCCGTCGTCGCACTCTTCATTGCCCTCGCGAATGTCGTTACCGCACTCGTTTAGGCAGCTGGCGTCGCATCCGTCGTAGGGCTCAAGATTGCCATCGTCACACTCTTCACCATCGTCGAGGGTGTTATCGCCGCAGCTACCTTCGCTCACGCACTCGCTGCTGCAGCCGTCGCCATCGCGGGTGTTGCCGTCGTCACAGCTCTCGCCCGTGTCAACGACGTCGTTGCCGCACAGGGTGGCGCTATCGGGGATGCACTCGGCGGAGCAACCATCTCCGCTTTGTTGGTTGCCATCGTCACAGGCCTCGCCCACTTCGAGCACGCCGTTGCCGCAGAAGGGGTCGCCATTGCCGAGGTTGGAGTTGGCGCAGGCGCCCAGGCTCAAGGCGGCGAGCAAGGTGGAGAAGAGGATGGAAAGAGACGATCGAGTGCCCACACTCGTCTACTTGTGCAACAAGCGATCCTAGCAAGATGCCTTGTAGATCAGCCGTATAGCAGATGACGTGGGGGGACAGTTCCCGAAGCGGCTGGATACAGCTGGCCCTGGCAAGTCGAGGAGCCGTGCCCTCGCGCGTGCCGGGCCGCTGCTCTCGTGTCGCGTATTGCGCTACTCGCCGTAGCCGTACATGGAAGCGACACCGTGACCGGCAGCCACCCACATACCAAGCAACATCGAGAGATCGGCGAGAGCCTGGGTTTGGCCGGCTGTTGGAATCTTCATGGCGTAGGTCTCAGCGACGAAACGGAAGTTGCGAAGCAAGCGCTCTGCCTTCTCGGGACCGATGCCTCCGTGCCAGTACGCGAGGCGACGGCAGAGCATGCCCTGATTTTGCCGAAGGAAGGTCGCCATCGGCACCGTGTTGCGCGCCGAGCGACCGCTTGCGGTGCGCGGTCGACAAATCTCCAAGAGGTCAGCCAGGTACTCATCCCAGTAGAGGGCGAGGTCGGCGTTTTCCTGGCGGCGCAGAAAGTGTGCGCGCTCGACGGAGAACTGCGCCTCGATGTCGACGCGAAAGCGCGGCTTGAGAGGATGCAGATCGAAGATGGGCAGGAACTCGCCGCTCTCGGCTTCGTCGTAGTGACGCCAGCGGTTGCGCAACTGCGGCCATGTGAGCACTTGCAAGACCGGCGTATCGCGTGAGTCGATGACCACGAAGCGACCGTCCTCGTGACACACGACGGTGATCCAATGGCCCCACTCATCGACGCACAGAATGACCGGCCGACCTTTGCGAAGGTGCGAGACCAGCGAGGTGTGTGCCCGATCGGGATCCGTGCGGCGAATGAAAGGCAGGTCGCATTCGAAGGCGCGTGCCGCGCGCGCGAGCTTTACTTCATCGGTGCCAGCCCACCAGTGCGGGTGCGCAACCTGCGAAATGGCCGACTCGTCTGCAAGCTTGCCCAGGGTCACCAGGGCATGTTTTAGAGCAAAGGGACCACAGGTCCAGTCGTTTGGTTGCTCGTACAATCCCACGCATTTTTAGAGTACGGCATGGCGCGCCCCATCCGCAACATCCTAATGGATTGAGACGAGTGAGCGCTCGGCTCTGTTGCGCCGCCCGCGTGCATGGAACAAGATGCGGGCATGTCAAGTCGTGGTCGCGTGCTGGTCCTTTGGAACCAAGTTGAAGAGGACGTCTACGAGAAGTGGCGTGACCAGGGACCGGTGGCTCTGGCCTGGGATCCGTCGCGGGTGGTGCCAGACGTCGGCACTGTCGACGAGGAAATGAAGGCCTTCATCCGAGCGCTGCGGGCGGCCCGTTTCGAGGTCCACCTGGTCAACATCGAGGACAGCCTGGAGCGCTTGATTGGGGCTATTCGCCTCTACGAGCCCGATGCCGTGTTCAACCTGGTCGAGTACTTCAACGACGATCAGGTGCAGGAGGCCTACATTGCGGGCCTTTACGAGATGATGAGCCAGCCCTTCACGGGCAACCGCGCCCTGACCCTGGCCACCTGTCAGAACAAGTTTCGAACCAAGGTCATCCTCGAAGCGGCCGGCTTGCCCACGGCCGATTTCTTCCTGGCCAAGAAGCTGCCCATCAAACCCGAGCACGAGCTGCAGTACCCGCTCATCGTCAAACCTGCCTTCGAGGACGCCAGCGGCGGCATTTCTAAGAAGTCGGTGGTGCACACCCACGAAGAGCTCGAGGCGCAGGTGGGGCACATCCTCAAAGACTTCGACATGCCCGCCCTGGTCGAGGAGTACGTCGACGGCCGTGAGATTCACGCCGCCATTCTGGGCAACCACCCACCTGAGGTCTTGCCCCTCTTCGAGATGGAATTCGACGATTCCGAGTTCAACCCCGACGAGGAGTGGCGCCCGCAAATCATCTCGTATCGGGCCAAGTGGGACCCGCACAGCAAGGATTTCTACACCATGGACGCGGTGGTTCCGCCCAGGGACCTCGATCCCGAGCTCTCCGCGGAGATTTCGCGGGTGGCCAGGGACGCCTACCTGGCGCTCGGCTGTCGCGACTACGCCCGCGTCGACATGCGCATCGAAGACGGCTTGCCCTACATCCTGGAGATCAATCCCAACCCCGACCTTGTCGATGGCGCGGCCTTCATGATGTGTGCGGCGGCGAGCGGTCGCAGCTACGCCGACACCCTGGGCGCCATCGTCGACCTGGCCATCGCTCGGGGCCGCTACGCGCCAGCCGATTCCTCCCAAGAGGCGGCTCCCTCCGACATGCTCTTGCGCGAGCACGTTGCGGCGACCAAAGCCGAGACCACTGACAGCCCGAGCGGCTTCGACGATACCGAGCCCCAGCAGCACACGCCTGCGCCGGAAGGCGAGCAGACCGTGGCAAGCGCACCTCGCTTCATGGACGCGGCCACCGTCGTTTCGCCCGGCTCGCCCGCTGCTGCCTACACTGACGATCTCGACGCGCCGACCATGGTCGAGGGCGAGCCCGACGACGAGCGCGACTAGCCGCTGCCATGAAGATTGCGGTCGTCACAAGCGCCAACGCGGCCGCCCTGAGCGCGGACGATCCCATTCTGCTGGCCGCTCTCGAGCGAGCAGGGCACCAGGCCTTTCACTGGCGCTGGGACGATGAGCAGGCCGATTGGGAAAGCGTCGACCTGGCCCTGGTGCGCTCGACCTGGGACTACTTTGAGCGGGCGGCCGAATTCATCCCCTGGCTGACCCGGACCAGCTCGCGGGTGCGCTTCGCCAATGCCGCCAACATCCTGCAGTGGAATCTCGACAAGCACTACCTCCTCGAGCTGCAAGAGCAGGGGCTACCCGTCGTGCCGACCGCGATTGCCAATCACGCCCAGCTGGCCGCCGCCGTCGACGCGCTCTGGCAGGCCGGGCACAGCGCCATCGTCAAGCCCGTCATCTCCGGCGGCGCCTGGGGTCTGCATCATCTACAGGCCGGAGCGAGCTTGCAGGTCGATCCGAGGCAGGCGCCCTACCTCGTGCAGCCCTTCGTGCCGAGCATCGCCGATGCCGGCGAGCTCTCGCTCATTCTCCTGGGCGGCGAGCTCAGCCACGGGATTCGCAAGATTCCCCGCGCCGGCGACATCCGGGTCCAGAAGGAGCACGGCGGTCGCTATCAGCGGGAGGTGCCCGACGCGCAAGCGCTGCAGACAGCCAAGGCGATTTTGGCGGCCTGCCCAGGCCAGCCCCTGTACGCGCGCGCCGACCTTGTCGAGAGAGAGGGTCGCTACGAGCTGATGGAGATGGAGCTACTCGAGCCCGAGCTCTTCTTCACGATCGTGCCAGAGGCCGCTGATCGCCTGGCCGCGTTGCTCTAGAGGGGGCAGCTTGCTGGTGGTGATCAGTGCGGGGCCGGCGCCGGCGAGCTGTCCTTGACGACGAGTTCCTCGCGGTAGCCTTTGCAAGCGTTGACGGGCACTGCCTCTTCCACGACCAGCGAGCCGAGCTCGGCCGCTTGCTCCTTCCACACAAAGAGTCGCTGATCCGCGCTGGTGTAGTGCACGCTCTGGCCCTTGCGCAGATGCAAGGTCTCGCTGAGCATCGCCGCCTTGTTCATGGGCACACCGCTCTTGTCGAGCAGGCGATAGCGCACGCGAAAGGAGCAGTTCTTTCCGATCGTGTTGCTGAGGGTGGCCGCGTGACCATAGCTGGCGCGCACCAGCTCTTCGGCGGTCTTGGCATCGCCCGTCGCGGGCAGGAGTTTGAGATCGGCAATCGCAATGCCCTCGAGCTTGGCCGAGCTGGCCAGCCATGGTCCCTGGCAGAAGACCTCGCGCAGGTAGCTCTGCTTGAAGACGGCGGCGGCGGCGTAGTCCTTCTCGTTCCCGCCCTCAAAGGTGGTGCGACGCAGCTTGGCCACCCCGCTTGCCCCTGGTGCCATGCTGTAGCTGGCGAAGTCGCGATTGAGGGTGAAGCCATCCGCATTGCGATCTTCGGCGACGATGTCGAAGTAGCAGCGCGTGTTCGCGGCCGGCTCTTTGGCAAGGCCCTGTAGCTTGAAGACCGTGTGATGCAAGCTGAAGGCTGTGCCGAGCTTGAGATCCTCAGTGCTGGTGTCGGTGATCGCAAAGTCGTGGGCGCTTGGTGAAGGCATGCTCTTGCCGCATACGCTCCAGTAGCCAGCGCTGACGCTGCCGATGAGCGAGAGCTCGTGACTCGAAAGGCCGACGACGCCAGAAACCACCATCTCGCTGTGCGCCTTGAGCGGAACCAGACCCGAAATCGTCGACAGCACAGGGCCGCGTCCCGTTGAGGTGCTGACGAGCTCCGCGCGCCAATCGACCAGACAGTCCTCATCCGCCACGCTGAGCTTGGCCTTGAAGGCAACGAACTCCTTGTCGCCGCTGGTGTAGAGGCGCTGGAAGGCCTCGTCGGAGACCCTCATGCCGCCCAGCGCTGCCCAGCTCTTGCTCGTGCCATCGCGATCGGCTCGGGTGCGGGCGGCAAGCTCGCTACGAAAAACTCTTATGTCGCCGGAGGCTGTGGCGCTCGGCTCTGTGGTGTTGGCAGGTGCCGTGCTCGAGGTATCGGAGCTCGTTGCCTTAGAGCTGTTGCTCTCGGAGCTCTTGCTCTCGGGGCTCTTGCCATCGGAGCTCTTGCTCGTGCACGCCAGCAGCGTCGAGCAAAGCAGAAGTAGGGCGCATCGCATCATGTTGGTTCCCATCCAGGCTCGGCCATTTCAAAGTGGGCAAAGTCAAAGGCCGGGCTGACCGTGCAGCCGACCAGGGTGAATTCGCCCAGGCTGCGCGCCGCTTGCCAGGCCCCTGGCGGCACCTCGAGCTGCGGGCGCTGACCTGTGTGAAGCTCGGTGCCGAGCACCAGCTCGCGACGCTGGCCCTCGTAGGCGACTTGCAAGAGCAGGGGGCTGCCGGCATAGAAGTGCCAGATCTCAGTGGCGTCGATGCGGTGCCAGCGGGACTCCTCGCCGGCGCGCAGCAGAAAGTAAATGGCCGTGCCCGCCCCGCGCTCTTGGCCCTGGGCCGCCTCACGCCAGGTTTCCGCGTAGTGCCCACCCTCGGGGTGCGGCGAAAGGCCAAGGAGCGAAATGATCTGCTCGGCGTCGTCCATCGGCGCCAGTCTAGCCGGCCGGCCGGCAAAGTGCCCCATACCCTTGACACTGAGCCAGCCATCGCCTAGAAATTCGCAGCATTCCGGCGTAGCTCAGTAGGTAGAGCGGGTGACTGTTAATCACTAGGTCGGCGGTTCGAGCCCGTCCGCCGGAGCCAAAATGCCCTCACTTTGTGAGGGCTTTTTTGCTTCCGGAGGACGGGCGTCGAGCCGCCGCGGCCCCTTTGGGGCCGGGCGGTGGACTGCGCGCGCTCGCGGCATCCGCCGTGGGCGGATGTTGGCTCCTTCGTCGCCGCCAGCTGGCGCTGGCCCGCGTCCGTGCTCGTCACCCCCGCTCGGAAAATTCCACTGCGTGGAATTTGTCCAGCAGTGGTCGAGCCCGTCGTGTCCGGAAACACGATCGACGTATGATACCGCAGACTTCAGAAGGCCGGCGATGAAG
>JAHEAK010000897.1 GCA_024642805.1 Kofleriaceae bacterium
GTCGCGCGGCTTTCGGGGACAGCCCAACGGATTCGTGCTCACACGTCTGCACGCTCGCTACGATCAGAATAGCCTTGGCGAGGACCTCATCTTCAAAGAGGCCGAGGCGATTGCCGGTGGTCGCGAATCCCTTGGCGCCGACGGCGTTCTCGAGACCGGATCCGTTAGCAACTACATCAACAACTTTCAGGGGCGCTACGCCATCCGCCACGAGTGGAAGGGCGCCATTGAGTGCGAGAGCCCTGTGCGCGGCGTGTGGGGTGGGCCGCCAGCCGGTACCCAGGAACCAAGCGCGCAAGCAGCCACCGACTTGGCCTTTGCCGCGCGTGGCTCGGTGAGCCTGGCCTCCCTGGTTCCGGGTGGTATCCCAGAGCTTGGGCTGAGCGGCCGGGGTGCGTCGATCTACTCGACCGATGAAGTGCAAGCGGTGCCCACCGATCCGCAGATTCCGCATCCACAACCCAAGCTCGACATTGGTGCCAATCAAGGCGACGGATCGAACAAGCATCCCTCCAAAGGATGCAGCACGACCGGCAACGAAGGCGCAAGTGCCGCCATGCTCCTCTTGCTCGCCGCCATGCTCTCTCGCCTGCGTCGCTCGACCCGCCGCTAACTCGCATGCGCCGCGCAGCTCTGGCATTGGTTCTCGTTGCAATCTCCTGCGACGGTAGTCCCAATGCCAGGCGTGATGCCTCCACGCAGGACCTGGGCGTATGGGATGCTCAGGCTCTCTCCGAACCGGGGCAGGATTCGGAAGATGCGCTGGTGCCAGCGGCCCTCCTGCCAGCCAGCGATCGCGCCTCGCAAGCCATCTTGCCTGCGCAAGGCAGCGCCGTTGATGGTCCCTATCTGGCTGAGCTCGATAGCTGTGAGTCATGCCATCCCGATGTGTATAGCCAGCAGCAGAGCAGCGCACACGCCTTTGCCTCCTTCAACAACCCCGTCTATCGCAGTGCCGTAGAGCGCCTCCGGGAGGACGCAGGGCAGGGTGCTAGTGAGATGTGCGCGGGCTGTCACGACGCCTCTCTGCTCGTCGACGGGGCCATGGCGGCGACGATTGCCGCCGATGATGCGCGCGCGCACAACGGCGTGAGCTGTCTTTTGTGTCACGGCATCGAGAGCAGCACGAGGGCCGGCAATGGCAGCTACACGCTGCGCGCAGGTGTGCTGCCCTTGCCACGAGCAGGCGATGCGGACAGTCTGCGGCGTCATCGCGAGGTCGCGCGCCCAAGTGATCCGGTGGCGCTGTGCGCGGCCTGCCATGAGAGTTTCTTGTCGCGGGCCTCAGGAAATCGCGACTCGCTGGTCGGTCAGAACGAGTTCTCCTCGTGGGCCGATTCTCCCTACGCGGGGCAGGGCGCCGCCAGGGTGGACCTCGTCGACAAGCGAAGCTGCGTCGAGTGCCACATGCCGCAGGTGCAGGCCGAGCTGGGCGATGTCGCCGCCGACAAAAGTGGTCGGCTTTCGTCGCACGCTTTTTTGGGCGGGCACAGCTATCTCGCTGCCATGCGAAAGGACCCCGAACAACTCGAGCGCATGCGAGCGCAACTGCGTAGCACCGTGAGTCTCGATGGCTTTGCGGTGCGGGAGGGCACAGGTTGGCGTATCGAGGTCGTCATGCGTAACCTCTCTGTTGGGCATCGCTTTCCGGCGGGCGTTCGCGATGCCGCCAACACCTGGCTCGAGGTCGAACTCGTCGACGAGCAGGGCAAGCGAGTCGCCTACAGCCCCAAGCAAGATGTCCATCGCCTGCGTGCGCTTGTCGCCAACAAAGAGGGTGAGCTCGTCGAGGATCGCGGGACGCATCACTTCGCAGCGGCGATTGCCGATCACACCATCGGGCCCAGGGATGTCGCCGTGGTTCGCTTTCGCGCGCCCGATGCGGCAGGTGCACGCGTTTTGCGAGTGCGCCTCTTGCATCAAAGCCGTTCGACGCAAGTCGCGCAGCTTGGCTGTCGCGAGAGCAGGAGTCGCCGAGGGCGAGCCTTCGAGGCGGCACTGAAAGAGCGGGCTCGCACAGTCCTCGACGCCTGCACGGCCATGCCCGTCACAGAGATCGCGGCCTTGTCGCGTGACTTGAACGACTCGGAGCAT
>JAHEAK010000238.1 GCA_024642805.1 Kofleriaceae bacterium
GCGGAGCTTGAGCCCGAACGCGTCGCCGAGCTGGTCGGCGTCGATCTGGTGGTCGGCAATCGAGACAAAGATGCGTTGGTTGCCCACGTGCTCGACAACATCGACATGTTCGCGAGCCCAGCCATGGCCAGCGAGCCCGAGAGCCTGCATCCCTACGCGCCCACGCCAGCAGCACCGGAGGCAAACGCCGGCCTGGTCACCCTTGGCGCTTCGGCTATCGACAAGACCCGCGCTTTCATCAAGGTGCAAGACGGTTGTCGCAATCACTGCAGCTACTGCGTGGTCACCATCGCACGCGGCGAAGAACGCAGCCGCAGCATCGCCGAGTTGGTTAGCGAGATTGGCGAGCTGCAAACAAAGGGCTACCGCGAGGCTGTGCTCACCGGCGTGCATCTGGGCGGCTATGGTCACGATCTGGGCACCGACCTCATGACCCTGGTGCAGGCCATCCTGGACCAGACCAGCATCGAGCGCGTGCGCCTCAGCTCCCTCGAGCCCTGGGACCTGCCAGCCGACTTTGGCGATCTGTGGCAGAACACGCGCCTCATGCCGCACCTGCATCTGCCCCTGCAGAGCGGCAGTGATAGCGTCCTGCGGCGCATGGCCAGACGTTGCTTCACAGAAGAATACCTAGATCTGGCGACCAGACTTCGACGCGCCATTCCCAACCTCAACCTGACCACCGATCTCATCGTCGGCTTCCCTGGCGAGAGCGATGACGAGTTCGAGCAGAGCTTGCGTTTCGTCGAAGAGGTGGGCTTTGGTCACATGCACATTTTCGGTTTCTCGGCGCGCGAGGGCACCAAGGCGGCACGCCTTCCTGGACGCGTGCCTGGCCCGATCATCCGCGAACGCAGTCGACAGATGCACCGGCTCGCCGCACGCATGAAAGAGGCCAGCATGCGGCACTACCTAGGTGGCGTGCGACCGGTTCTTTGGGAAGGTAGCGGCGTCTTGAGTGATGCCGGCCGCACCTTCCAGGGCTACACCGACAATTACATGCGCGTCGAGGCGACCGTCGAGGCCCAGCGCTCGCTTCGGCACTGCACCTCCGACGCGATGCTCACCGGGCTCCTCGATACACCCGCGGATCGCTTTGCCGCGCAACTTGTGTAGCCGGCAAGCACCTGCTGCGGACTCACAGGTGCGCGCGCTTGGCCCCAGCTCTCCCTCTGCGACCCTAAGCGTCTTGTTTTAAAGGCATTTTTTCGGACGCCGATTGGTTCATTGCTTGCAACTCCAGGCAGGATGCGTCCCCCCGCCACCCCCTGGCTCCCCCTTAGCGTCCTTGCCCTCCTGGCTCCCTTGGCTCTTTCGTGTGTTCAAGAGGCCAGCTCTCCATGTGAGGAGGCCAGCGATCGCATTGGTGAGTGCTACGGCGAAGAAGCTGTTACTGCCTTTGTCTGCGATCCCGAGACCGCCGCCAACGTCGCCGACCTCAGCTGTGCCGAGCTCAGTGACCTCGAGAGTAAGAGTGACCTGAGTCTGTGTGACACCCTGGGCTTGTTCTGCCCGGCAGACGCTATCTTTCCCAATCCACAGGGCGAGGCCGCGCGCTTCCCCCTAGTCCTGGCTCACGGCTTCAATGGCAGCCCCGAGAACGAGTGGGGCGTCAATCCGCGCATCATCGATGCCCTGCGCCTCGACGGGCACAAGGTCTACATCGCGCGGGTATCGCCCTTTCAAAGTGTCGAAGTGCGCGCCCAAGAGCTCGCCGACGAGGTCGATCGCGCACTGGCCGAGTTTGGCAGCGAGAAGGTCAACATCATCGCTCACTCCATGGGTGGCCTCGACTCGCGCTTCCTCATCAGCTCTCTCGGCTACGACGATCGCGTCGCTGCCCTCGTCACCATCTCAACACCGCATCACGGCACACTGGTGGCTGACGCCGCCCTTGGCCTCATTCCCGAACTGGCTGACGGCGTCATCGATGCGCTGGCCCGCGCACTGGCCCGCAGCTTCACGCACGAAGAGCTGGCCAACAACAGCTCCTTGCGGGCCGCGTTTGCTAGCCTCGCCGAATCTTCGCTGGTCTCCTTCAATGAGGCAGTGCCCGACGCGCCCTCGGTCTACTATCAGAGCTGGGCGGGCCTGAGTAACGTTGGCCGCATCTCTAGCTCGCAAGATGAAGCCGCCTGCCTTGCCGACGGTGGCGAGCTGCATCTGAGCAAGAACGGCAAGCGCGACTTCATGGATCTGCGCCTCTTGGCAATGGCCGCGATCGTTGCCCACGGCACCTCTCTCTTGCCAAACGACGGCATGGCAACGGTCGCCAGTGCGCGCTGGGGTGACTTCAAAGGCTGCGTGCCCGCCGATCACTATGACGAAGTCGGTCAGATCGACGACGAGAGCATGAACAAAGCAACCGGCTTTGACGCCGCCGCCTTCTACGAGACCATCGCCTATGACCTGGCTGCCCGAGGCTTCTAGAGGCGATCTCCGGGAGTGAATCCAGGTTGCCGCCCCCCTCGGCACACCCTTTGCTCTCTTTGAGGAGCATGACCGCCAACCTCCTGCCTTCCCTCCCCCAGATCAAGCGAAACCAGGACCTGCCCTCCCCAGCCGATGTGTGCAGAACTCCGTTATCGAAAAAGATCCGCGTACGTTATGCCGAAGACTTGGACGAGGAACTAAATCGGCCAGAGGCCAGCGGCGCGCTGGTTTCCAAATGACAGAAGTCTGAGGGGGGCCTCAGCCATCCTGTCACGGGGACGCTGTAGGTGCCCCTGGGTTCTCCTGGGTTTTCGTGGGTTCTCATGGGTCCTCAACCGACGTGGGCGACGATCGACGCACTCATCGTGGTCATGCGATCCACAAGCACAGCCGCGCGGGCGATGACTAGAGAACCACGAACCAAATGAAGAAGAGCGGCACCAGGAGCCCGCCGGCGAGGAACCACTTGCCGCGGCCTTCGATGCCGCGTGAGCCCTTCATCATGAAGATGCCGGTGAAGACCAGGATGAGAAGCATGAGGGCGAAGAGGTCGGCCACCCAGGTCCACAGGCCTTTGACGCTGTTGAGATGCAGGGCGTTGATCTCGTAGAGGCCGGGACGAGTTTTGATTTGCTTGAACTTGCCGCGGCCATCGCGAATGTCGACTCGCACTTCTTCGGCATTCTCTAGGAAGACGCGAAACTGGGTTTGCGTCTCCATGAAGTGGCCTTTGACGCGCGCCTTGTCGAGCTTCAGCTTGGCGACCACAAAGTCCTGCATGGACTGATAGTCGCCAACCGGAAGCGCGCCCAGTTCGATAGCGCGCTCGTGGAAGCTGTAGTTCGGGTTCCAGTCTTCCATGTGGTTGACCGCAAGCCCGGAGATGGCGTACGCGAGCAGGAGCGCCGACACGGCATAGCCAATGTCGCGGTGAAACGCGCGAAAGGTACGCCGCCAGCGCATGTGCAGGCGCTACTTCTTGTCGCCGATGACGGCGCCGGTGCCCGCGATCTGGAAGCTGACGATGCCTTCAGTGATGGTCGAAGGATCGAACTCCTGGCCAGCCTCTTGGGCGAGGTGCTCCGCTTGGGCACGAGCTTCCTCGACGGTAAGTTTGCTGGTCACAAGCTTGCCTTCCGCGACCGCCCATTTGCCCTTGGAGTCGACGGGGAAGACCATCTCGCCGTCGGTCACTTTGAAACGCATCTTTTCGCCAGGAGCATTGCCAGCCATCTCGAACCAACAGCCGCGCTTGACGCACACGTCGGTGACCATGCCTTCTACGCGCACGGTCTTGCCCTCGTAGGCCTCGGGGTCTTTGGAAATGTCAGCGATCGAAACCGTCTCGCTCTGGCTAACGCCTGCGCCGTAGGTCTTGCTCTCAGCATCACCGCTTGCGACGGCGGGGGCAGCAGCGGGCTCGGCAGTCTTGCCGGCGGCGACTTCGGCTTCTTTGCTTGCATCCTTGCTTGGCCCTTTGTCGCACGAGGCGACGAGCAGAAGAGCGGAAGCAAGGAGAAGCGACGAGGTACGGGTGATGGACAGTGACATGGTGCCCGGCTTCTACAACACAATGCCCGCGCTTCGAAACGATTTTTGCGTCAGAGCGTGCTCGGGGGCTGGCGATTGCCTCCAGATTTCAAGGGGCTAGCGAGCCTTCCCCCTCGCCCATTTCTGCGCCCAGCGGCGCCCTCCGTGCTACCAATGCGGCCATGCATGCATTCCTCGCTTTGCTCTCGATGTGTGCGCTGGTCGCTTGTGGTTCGGGTAAGGCTGGGGATTCGGCCGTGCCCACCACGGCCAGCGAAAGCCCCGCCCGCGTTCAACTGGTCTACGAGATGGACGATGCAAGCCTGACACCGGCAACTGCCGAGGTCCTGCGCAAGCGCGTGCAAGGCTTGCAACCCGCCGTCGAGGTCAGCACCGAAGGCGCGACCATCACGCTCTCCTTTGCCAGCGCGAGTGAGTCGGAGCGCGAGATGCTTCGCTTGCTCGCCCTTCGGGTTGGAAACCTATCGCTCCACAAGGTGATCACCGACAGCCCTTTCATGTCGACCTTGTGCGAGAGCGTACGAGCCGATTCCAAGGCTGGGGTCATGCGCATCGAAACCGCCCTCGACACCTGGCAAGGTCCCGACGGGCAGATTCATCGCGACTGCTATCTCAGCGCCAGCGACCGCACGGCCATGCTCACGGCAGAAGAAGCACGGCAGGAGGGCTGCACGGCCGAGGTCAGCGCCGAGAGGAGCCCGTGCATCATCAGCGGCCGCACGATCTTGGAGCGCTACCTGGCCGGGCGCGACGATCTGAAGCTCGACGAGGGCACGGAGTTTGGTTTTGAAGCCGCCATCAGCACGGCTCTACCTGGCGATGAGGGCGACCGCTTTTGGCGGACCTACTACCAAGAGAGCAAGAGTGAGGTTGGCAGCGCGCAGGTGCGCAGCGCAACCGTCAACTCATCTCCGGAGTTAGGGGCCGCACTCGTTGTGGAACTCGATGAGCATGGCAAGCTTGCGTTGGCCGCTCTGACCAGGTCGCATCTCGGCGACAAGCTCGGCATCTCCATCGATGATGTGGTGCAGTCGGTTCCGGTTGTGTATTCGGAGATCAACGGCGGCAGGCTGATGCTATCGCTGCCAGCCCTGGGCCACTCGCAGGGCCAGAGTGAAGCCAAGGCACTTGCTCGAATCCTCAGTAGCGGGCCACTACCAGGCCCGATGCAACTGCTGCGCGAAGAGTAGACGACTCGAGAAGCGCGGAGCCTGCACCCGCCAATTGCCGGCGGCTCAAGGCCTGGCGCGCAGGCCCACGAACACGCGACCGTCTTTGGAGCGCGAGATGCTGACCGTCGATGCTTCGATCTCCTCGACGCGAGGCGAGTTGTTGCCGCTCTCGGTGATGATGACGACCGTGGTCGCGGCATCCAGCGGCAGCATGTCACTGCACTGAACGGTCAGGTCGCCCTTGGCGAGCTCTCCGAGGAGAGACTCGCGATGGGCCTCGGAGCGTGCCACGACCGACATGGTCAAGCCTCGTTCGGGGTTGCTCTCGTTGGTGTGCACGACGCTTTGAAATCGCTGCAGGGCCTGCTCGGTCGCTTTGTCCCAGGTCAGTTCGACCCGCGAGCAAGCCTTGTAGGGTGCCGAGGCGTAGCCGACCACAGCTCGAAGCGCGACCGAGTCGCCCTTCTTGTCGACGATCTCGGCAATGACCGAGTCGCCGCGTTTGCAAAAGCCCTCAGGCACCGTGGCGATGGCGCCATTGATCGTGAAGTGCTGCAAGATGGCAACGGCACTGGTGTCGGCGGTCGAAATTTCGCAGTCGAGATTGAGCTCGAGATGAGCGTTGGTTTCGGAGCTGAGAAAGTGAAAGTACGAATCGCCGGATGTGTCGAGCTCCATGGGCTTGGCACACTCGGGGCACTTGCGCTCGGGCGCTTGCCCTGCGCGCACTTCTTCGGAACGGACGAGCTCTTCGCTCTCGCGGTCACAGCCATCGCAGGCATAGGGAGCGTAGAACGAGGCCACACGCCCCAAGTTCCCCGTGAGCTGATAGACCATGTTGAGCTGGTCGACAAAGTGTGTTCTACAGCGCTCGAGAGTGATGATGCCGCCGGCATCGTTGACGCGATGGACGAACTTGAGCCAGCGGAGCAGTCCGCTCGAATTGGTGCGAACGACCCCGTCCATGTCCACCACCACGTCGCCGACGACTTGAGCCAGGATTTCCGAGAAATCGGACTGCTCGTTGATGTCCCCGGCCAGCTCTACCTTGGTGACCTTGCCCGTGATTGCGACCTTGGATGTCATCATGCGAGCTCGATCATAGGCCCCGCTGTGGGGCTGGACAATGACACGGAAGGGCTAGTTGCCGGCCTTTTGCCATCTCCCGCCCCGCACGCGCGTAGCGGAAATCTCGGATCCAGGCCCGCGCGGCCTCCCGGCTAGCGATCGGTGACCGCTCCAGTATTTGCCGGCGACACCAACTTTGCATACTTGGCCAGCACCCCGCGGGTGTAGCGCGGTGCCGGCGCCTGCCACGCCGCGCGCCTCGTGGCCAGCTCTTCGTCGCTGAGGTGCACGCGCAGGATCTTGGCATCCGCGTCGATCTCGACTCGATCACCATTTTGCACCAGCGCGATCGTGCCGCCCATCGCAGCCTCCGGAACCACGTGCCCGACGACCATGCCGTAGGTTCCGCCAGAGAAGCGACCGTCAGTGATGAGCCCGACGCTGTCTCCAAGGCCGGCGCCGATAATCGCCGAGGTCGGCGCCAACATCTCGCGCATGCCGGGGCCACCGACGGGCCCCTCGTAGCGAATCACGACGATGTCGCCTGCGACGATCTCACCGGCGAGAATCGCGCGCAGCGAGTCCTCCTCGCACTCGAAGACTTTCGCTGGGCCCTCGACGCGTCGGTGCTTGATGCCCGAGGTCTTGGCCACGCAACCACCAGGCGCAAGGTTGCCAGACAAGATCGAAAGATGCCCCTTGGCGTAGAGCGCCTTGTCGATGCTGCGAATGACCTCTTGCCCGGCAGGAGGGGTCGCTGACAGGTGGGCAAGATTCTCCGCTACCGTCTTGCCCGTTACCGTCATGCAGCTGCCATCAATGAGACCGGCCTCGAGCAAGATCTTCATCACCTGCGGAACCCCGCCCGCCTTGTGAAAGTCGACAGTCACGAAACGACCCGAAGGCTTGAGATCGCAGATCACGGGCACGCGCTCGGCAACCGCGGCGAAGTCGGCCAGATCGAGAGGCACCCCTGTGGCATGCGCGATGGCAGGCAGGTGCAGGACGGCATTCGTCGAACCGCCCACGGCCATGACCACGGCGACGGCATTCAAGAAGGCCTCACGGCTCATGATCTGGCGCGGCAAGAGACCGGCTTGGATACAGGCAACCAGCGCACGCGCGGACTCGGCTGCGCTCTCGGCTTTTTCGGCATCCACCGCCGACATCGTCGATGAGTACGGCAAGCTCATGCCCATCGCTTCGATCGCAGAGGACATGGTGTTGGCCGTGTACATGCCTCCGCAAGAACCGGCGCCAGGACACGCATTGCGCTCGATCTTGCCCAGCTCGAGCTCGTCGATCTTGCCAGCG